>NZ_PQNZ01000025.1:0-11026 GCF_004138385.1 Candidatus Nanosynsacchari sp. TM7_ANC_38.39_G1_1
CCGATAGTCGACTAAATAACCACTGCATAAAACAGCCAAACAATAGTAAATTTGCAAACATTAACTATCAGCAATTGCCAACTTTCGGTCATGGACTAACGATTGCAGCGGGATTGACAGTATTTAGCAAGCGAATAGCGGTTAATCTAACTTCACCGCCTCAATAATCCGCAAAGCTTTCCGATATATCACATCCATATCTTTCTCGACCACACACCTATCATCATCGCTATCTTTAGAAAAAGCTATCATATCAAACAGTGCCGCCAAATCATCCCAATCAACCGGCGGATAGTCAACTTTATCGCAATCAGTCAGCCGCGCCATCGCGAAACATAGCACGTCGAGTGACTCGGCAGTCTCGCTTTTATTTTTAGAATCTCGGTATAAATCAATGACTTCGCGAGCAACGACAGCTTGCTGAATCGATTTATCGCTAACTTTCATGGGGTTATTGTAGCATACCCTTGCCCAGTCCCTGCCGCCAAAGTATAGTAATAATATGGCTAAGATAGTTGCAAAGGCGCTGGTGCGGAATTCTAAAGGATTATATTTGGTACTGTATAGAGGCAATACACATCCGCTGTTTCCCGGGCATACTGATTTTCCCGGCGGAGAGGTTGAATCAGAAGAAACACCGGAAGCAGCAGTAGCGCGTGAAATACAGGAAGAGACAGGACTATCCTTAATCCAAATAAATTGAAGAAGCTATTTACCAAACAATACAGGCAAACGACGCATATGTTGTTTGAGGCAAAGCTCGCCGAACCGGACGCGAAAATCGCTTTAAGCTGGGAACATAAAAGCTACCGATGGATAACACCGGAGGAACTGAAGTCCCTGCCTAAATTCCCAGGCGCCGACCCGTATTATACAGACGCAGTAGATTATCTATCTAACCAATAAGCCCTTTCTTCTTGAGCGCAGCGTCAATTTTGGTTCGATTGAAGCCGCGAATGATTACGCCATCGATGTCGGTGACAGGTATACTGCTAGATTTGTCGCCAACTTTAGCGAGGAGTTCATCCATTGCACCCTCATCTTCATCGATGTCGCGAACGGTGTACTTGACGCCCAATTTGTCTAAGTATTCTTTTTCGGTTTTACAGTACGCGCACCATGCGGCGCTGTAGATGATTACTTGATTGTCTTGGTTGTCTTGATCGTTTTGGTCGTCTCGATGGCTCGTCTGGTCGTCCATAATTATCCCCCTTCGTTAATTACAATCATTATATACACAACATCTAGCGTATGCAAGCTATTTATCGGCGCTAGATGTACGGCTAGTCAAATACCACCCACCGTCGGCTGGTGATTGATAAATATCAAGCTCGAGGTCGAGGTAGTATTTTTGCAGTTCTTTGATGGCGTTTAAGGCGGCTTGCCGGCTAGCGAAACGTTTCTTTTGCGGCGCGCGAGCGCTTTTGTTTTGGTACGGTGTATGTTTAGGGGTGCGGTTTCGTCTAGGCATAATGTCTTAAATTATACACTTTACATATAGCGGCTCATACTGCTACAATAGCGCTATGACCAGTGGGGCTGACAATACCGCCGAGACGCGGACTTCTGATAATACTGTATCTCGAGAAACTTTTACATCGTTAGGGCTGGCTATGGTCGGCGTGACGTGGAGGATGTATGTACCAATGCTTGGCCTGTTTTTTGCTGGCCTGTGGCTGGATAGTTTATTTAATAGTAAGCCGTGGTTGATGTTCAGCGGGTTTGCGGTAGGCGCAGCCGCCGCAGTGATTTTGGTGCGGCAACAGATAAAAAAGGTTAATAAGAAATGATGTTCGCGGCGCTACCCCATATATCGGTCAAGGCCGACGAAGTGTTTTCAATCGCCGGCTTACCAATAACTAATGCTAATCTGGTTGGCATTCTAGGGTTAGTGCTTCTGGTGTGGCTAATGTTTCGTACGCGAGCAGCGGTGCTTGGCCGCAAAAAATCGAACTTCGCAACGCGCTTAACTCTTTGGTGCATAGAAGGATTGTATAAGACGGTTGGGCAAGTGATTCCTAACCAAAAGTGGGCTCGCCGAGTGGCGCCGCTGGTAATGACGATGTTTTTCTTTATAGCTGGGCAATACTGGCTCGGTTTGCTACCGATTGTTGGGCCGATAACTGTCGGCCATACGCCGCTGTTCCGCGGTCAGGATGCCGATTTGAATATGACGTTTGCGCTGGCGACGGTAACTATCGTGATGGCGCAGGTGTATGCTGCGCGCGAGCTGGGCTTTGTCGGCAACCTGAAACGTTACTTCGTTAATCCGTTGCGCGACCCGATTATGTCGTTTGTTGGTATTCTGGAGCTTGTAGCGGAGTTTTCGCGCTTGCTTAGTTTGTCGTTCCGCTTGTTTGGCAACGTGCTGGCGGGCGAAATATTGATTGCTATGATTGCTTATCTAGCACAAGTTGCGATGCCTGCAGTTTTGCAGCCATTTTATATTTTTGAGCTGTTTATCGGCGGTATTCAGGCTTATATTTTCTTTATGCTTTCGACAGTGTTTATATCGCTCGGTTTGGCGCATCACGGCGGTGATGAGGAAAAACAAACGCATGATGATTCTTCGACTTCTTCCGGCATGAAATTAACGGCCGAGGGAGTAAAATAAATTTAGGTAATAACTAAACCATAAGGAGAAAAATATTATGGAAACTATAGCATTTACGCTAGCTTATATCGTCCCTGCATCGTTTGCAGCTATCGGCTGTAGCTGGATTGGCGCTTCGGCGATGAAAGCTGCTGGCCGCAACCCAGAAAAAATTAACGATTTGCGTACTATGATGATTCTCGGTATCTCGTTTATCGACGCTCTGGCGATTATCGGTTTCGTGGCAGCTATTGTCGGCAAAGTGATGTAAGGATTCGCGCGCGTGAATAACTTGCACTACTTTGCATCGGCTGGAGCTGGAAGCGATAGCCTATTGGGGCCACTAGGAATTGATTGGCGGTTGTTCGTGCTGCAAACGGTTGCTTTTGCGGTCTTGCTGCTAGTGCTGAAAAAATGGGTTTATCCGCCTATTCTGGCCATGCTTGATGAGCGCGACGAGTCTATCAAAGAAGGTTTAGAGGCTGCCGAGCAAGCCAAAAAAGCGGCAAGCGAAAGCGAAAAGCGCACGGCCGCTATGCTGAAAAAGGCCCAGCAAGAGTCGCGAACTATTGTTGCTACTGCCAAGAATGAAGCGGCTGAAATGGTTGCTGAAGCCGAACAAAAGGCCAAGAACCAAGCCGATTCTATTCTCGAATCGGCTCGCAACGACGTCAGGGCAGAAGTTGCCCAGGCCAAGAAAGATTTGCGCGACCAGATGGTAGACCTAGTGGTCGATACAACCAGGAAAGTTACGCTGGATACGGTCGATCCAAGCAAAGACACTAGCTTGATCAAAAAACAGCTAGAGGAGATCAAATAGCGTGGCGGCCAGTACTATATCGCAGCGAAGATTAGCAGCGTATGTGGCTGGCCAATTGCTTGCAAGCGGCGACAAGAAGCGTCTTATCAAAGAGTTGGCAGCCTATTTTATCGAAACTGGCCGTGTGCGCGATCTCAATCAAGTGGTGGCGGCTATTGAAGAAGCGTTAGCGTCGCGCGGCGCTGTTGTAGCGACGGTTACGACTGCTCGCCCGCTCTCGCCAGAAAATAAGCAAGCAATTGTTAAGCAATTTACGCCGACTGGCGCTAAACTATATATTCGCGAACAGATTGACCCGAGCGTTATCGGCGGCTTCAAAATTGAACTGCCTGGCAGCCAGTTTGACGGCACAGTGATACATAAACTAACAACCCTCAAGGGTATAAAGTAAAGGAAAAGAATGGCTGATATTACAGTGACAGAATTGTCGGACGAACTGCGCCAGGCGATTGCCCAGCTCGAGGTGTCTGAAGGTTTAGAAAAAGTTGGTATTGTGACTCGCGTGGGCGACGGCGTGGCGTGGGTGCATGGATTGCGCGAGGCTGGTTATAGCGAAGTTTTGGAGATCCAAACAGCCGAGGGCGTGGTTGAAGCCTTTGCTTTGAACTTGATGGAAGACGAAATCGGCGCGGTGCTGTTAGGTAGCGACCAAGGTGTTTCCGCTGGTGATAAAGTCAAACTAAAAGGTGAAGTACTGAGCGTACCAGTCGGCGAAGAACTACTGGGGCGCGTAGTTAATCCGCTGGGCGAACCGCTTGATGGTGGTCCGGCAATTAAATCAAAGCAGCGCGGCTTGGTCGAACGCGAAGCTATCGGCGTAATGGGCCGCAAGTCAGTTCATGAGCCGCTGATGACGGGCATTATGAGTGTCGATGCGATGTTCCCGATCGGCCGCGGCCAGCGCGAGCTGATTATTGGCGATCGCCAAACTGGAAAAACCGCCATTGCGCTTGACACGATGATCAACCAAGCCCGCCAGAAAACCGGCGTAGTCAATATCTACGTAGCGGTTGGCCAGAAGCTCAGCAAGATTGCTCGCCTAGTTGAACGCTTGAAGTCCGAAGGCGTGATGGACCAGACTATCGTGGTGGCGACTAGTCCGAGCGACCCGGCTTCTCTGCTCTATCTGGCGCCATATGCTGGTACCGCTATGGGCGAATATTTCCGAGATAATAGCAAGCACGCCTTGATGATTTATGATGATCTAACCAAGCACGCAGTCGCTTATCGCCAGATGTCGCTGCTGTTGCGCCGTCCGCCAGGCCGCGAGGCGTTTCCGGGCGACGTGTTTTATCTGCATTCTCGCCTGTTGGAGCGATCGGCTAAGTTGTCGGACGAACTAGGTGCTGGCAGCTTGACTGCTTTGCCGATTATCGAGACGCAAGCTGGTGATATTTCTGCTTATATTCCGACTAATGTTATTTCCATCACCGACGGCCAGATATTTATGGAGACTGACCTGTTCTACCAAGGTATTCGCCCGGCGATTAGCGCAGGTTTGTCGGTGTCGCGCGTCGGCGGTGCAGCTCAGACTAAAACGCTGAAGAGTGTCAGTGGCAACCTCAAACTAGGCCTCAGCCAGTTTCGCGAATTAGCCAGTTTCGCACAGTTTGGCAGCGATCTCGACGCCGAGACCAAGGCGCAAATTGAACGCGGCCAGCGCCTAACTGAATTGCTTAAACAGCCGCAGTATCAGCCGATGAGCGTCTGGGAGCAAGTTGTTAGCATTGTTGCGGTTAGCGAGGGCTATTTTGATGAAGTTCCAGCCGCCAAGATTAAAGACGCGCAGGCCGACTTGCTGGCTCGCTTGTGGACGAACCACAAAGCTGAAATGAAAGCGCTAAACCGAGGCGATAAAAAATTTGGCGAGGACAAATCTACCGCCAAGATTGTCAAGGACGCGGCGTTAGCAGTTGCTAAAGGATTTGAGGACTAACTAGATGCCGTCGACTCAGCAGCTTAAATCGCGTATTCGCTCGGTCAAGAACACTCGGCAAATCACCAAAGCCATGCAAATGGTGGCAGCTAGTAAGATGCGCCGCGCTCAAGAGGCGACCAAAAGTTCTCAATCCTACACAGTGGCAGCACGCGAATTACTAGCATATCTAGCGCAGCAAGGTGCGACCGATAATCACCGTTGGTTTGTGCAGCGGCCGGTCAAAGCGCGCCTGCTGATTGTGGTAGCGAGTGACAAGGGGTTGGCTGGTGCTTATAACGCTAATATCATCAAGACTTATCTGCACGAGCTGCATCAAGATGACCAATCGGGTATCGCTAACAAAACTATCGCTATCGGCCGCAAAATCTCTCAAGCAGCAACGCGTATCAAAGATACTGAAATCGTCGGTACCTACGAAGATTTGCCTGATCGCGTGCCAGGCGCGCAGTTTCATGCTATTCTCAACACTGCCAAAGATATGTTCGAGGCTGGCACTGTCGATGCTGTCGACGTGATTTTTACACGCTTTGTTAGCAGTATGACGCAGAGAGCTGATATCGTTCGCTTGTTCCCTGCCGGTTTTGTGCCCGACGATGAAATTAGCGATGATATCCGCGAAGCTAAGTTTGAGCCAAGTCCTAAATATATCATAGATGATATAGCTTACCGGCTGATTAGCGCTCGTTTGTACCAAGCTCTGCTTGACTCGCGTGCTAGCGAACATAGCATGCGAATGCTGGCGATGAAGAACGCCACTGATAACGCTAGCGACTTAGTAGCCGACTTGACGCTAGAAATGAATAAGGAACGCCAGAGCGCAATCACCCAAGAACTGACCGAGATCAGCGCTGGCGTGGAGGCGATGAAATGATAAAAAAAGGAGTTACTATGAGTAAAAACCAAGGAAAAATCATCCAAATCATGGGCGTGGTGGTCGATGTTGAGTTTGATGATGATTCGTTGCCAGAAATATACGAAGCGTTGACAGTCGAGCGCGGCCAGCAGACGATTACGCTCGAGGTAGCACAACATCTCGACCAACAGACAGTACGTACGATTAGTTTGCAAAACACCGACGGATTGCGCCGCGGCCAAGTTGTCACAGCGACTGGCGCGCCGATCAGCGTGCCGGTTGGCGAGGATACGCAAGGCCGTATGTTTAACGTAGTTGGCGAACCAATCGACGGCCGCGAGATTGCCAAAAGCGCCAAACGGGCGCCGATTCACCGCCAACCGCCGGCGTTGACCGAACAGTCCAACAAAACTGAAATCCTCGAAACTGGTATCAAAGTTATCGACTTGATCGCGCCGCTAGCCAAGGGCGGTAAGGCTGGCTTGTTCGCTGGCGCTGGCGTCGGCAAGACAGTCCTTATCCAAGAGCTGATCAACAATATCGCTAAGTTTCACTCAGGCAACTCGGTTTTTGCGGGTGTTGGCGAGCGAACCCGCGAAGGTAACGACCTCTATTATGAGATGAAAGACGCTGGCGTGCTGGACAAAACCTCGCTAGTATTCGGCCAGATGAACGAACCGCCTGGAGCGCGTTTGCGCGTGGCGTTATCGGGCCTAGCGATTGCCGAGTCCTTCCGCGATGAAGGTAAAGATGTGCTGCTATTTATCGACAATATCTTTCGCTTTACCCAAGCGGGCGCCGAAGTATCAGCGCTATTGGGCCGCTTGCCGAGCGCGGTTGGTTACCAGCCAAATTTGCAGCAAGAAATGGGCGCCCTGCAAGAGCGTATTACTAGTACCAAAAAAGGTTCAATCACCTCTGTCCAAGCTGTCTATGTGCCGGCCGACGACTTGACCGACCCAGCACCAGCGACCACTTTTGCTCATCTGGATGCCACTATCGTGATGAACCGTGCCTTAACAGAGATTGGTATCTATCCGGCCGTGGACGTGTTGGATTCTAGCTCCAACTCGCTTGATCCAGAGATTGTCGGCGAGGAGCATTATGCGGTGGCACGAGAAGTCCAGCGCGTGCTGCAGCAATACAAAGAACTGCAAGATATCATCGCCATCCTTGGTATGGAGGAGTTATCAGACGACCAAAAACAAACCGTGGCGCGGGCTCGCCGCTTGCAGCGCTTCTTGGCGCAGCCGTTCCATGTTGCCGAGCAATTCACCGGCAATCCAGGCAGCTACTTCAAGTTAGAAGATACCATCAAGGACGCTAAAGACATTCTCGACGGCAAATACGACGACAAGCCAGAAAGCTGGTTCTATATGTCGCCAGTGCCGCTCAGCGAGAAGAAGGACTAAGCTCGAGATGATGCAGTTTCAGCTAATTACGCTAGCTGGCGTTAAGCTCGACGAGCCAGTCTACGAGGTGATGATACCGACTACCGAAGGGCAAATCGCAGTCTTCCCGAGCCACGAACCGCTAGTGGCAGTGGCGCAACCTGGCGCGGTAGCGGTCCGCCGCCAGAAAACCGATAGCGATGACCAACTGGAATATTTCGCGATTAGCGGCGGCGTGGTTGAAATCAACCAGCAGCGCGTGCGGATTTTAGTCGACGAAGCCGAACACGGCGACGATATTGTTGAAGCCGAGACTCAGGCCGCTCTCGAGCGCGCTCTCAAGATGCGCGATGAGGCTCAGGATCAGGTTGAGCTCGAAAAGGCTCACCAGCTGGTCGATCGCCACCGCGTACGTTTGCACGTGGCTGGCTTGCGCCGCCGCCATCGCCGGCGATAATTATAGCTAATGCAAAATCATATTATTGAGCACGGTTTGTTTTGGCTGTCGTTTTCCGCTAAGTGAATGTGATCGGCGGTATTATCGCGATGGCAGCTTATAGATGGCGGCTTATAATTAGTCTATCTGTATGATGTTAAGTTTAGTACACAGAATGTCATTGTCGCCGCGGCGTTTGGCTGCACATAGACGGTGTGCGCCTCGCCGTACAGAGCGGCGAAAATTGACCCGTCTTCGCGCGTATATACGGTGACGCCGTGAATTGGCGGAGCAGTTTTTGCAGAAAGACGCGAATACTCGCGAATAATACTAGAGCTGCGTCTACCGTTTTTTGGAGATCTGCGACCTCTTCGCCAGTCGGAAATTTCTGGCGCAGCTACGAATAAGTCTACCGGTATGGGAACGCTATATTCAGTTGGCTCTAAGCTTTGTGTGCTTGCATTAGCGTAATGGCCATCGATCCTAAGTCCGTTGATGTTCTTCTGAAACTGCAGCAAGTTTCGAGTGGACACTGGCTGCATAGAAATTCGGGGGCAGTTTGTTTTGTTCTGTCCAGGGTGGCAATTGATACTGGGGTTACGCCTCTATTTTCTAGACCTCTTAGCGTTCTTGAAGATTTTGGATTAACCGACACTTGGATAGGGAGTTTTCTACCTGCTGGGCAGGTTGCTCTTGCGTCTGTTTTTCCTGCATAGTCAAGCTCGGCGCTGGTTACCGTTCTCCACCCAGCGCTGTTTAATTCATCAATAACTCTAAGTTCGGCGCTTCGCCCTATTGATTGCGCCTGTTGCCCGACTTTTCCTGACCTTCTTGAATTAGCCATTTTCGCATTATAAAATAACTTTTCAATCGAGTCAACTTTTGCAATATATAATTGCCGCTGTTGGACTGTCGCGAATGCTCGGTAAGCGATCTGCAATTCTTTGCAATGTGCTATAAAAGTTGTTAGTTAATTAGAATTGATGAGTTGGCGGACTTCGTCGGTGTTTTTGGTGTTCATTAATTGTTCGCGTAGTTCCTTGGCACCGTCGAAGTCGCGAATGTAGATTTTGAAGAAGCGTTTGAGGGTTTCGAAGGGGCGGTCGAGGGTTGGCTGGTAGCGGTCAAAGAGATCGAGGTGGTAGTTGAGGAGTTTAATTAGCTCTTGTTTATGATCGACGACGGGGATTTTCGTTTCCTCGGTTGGAGCACTCTTTCTGTTTGTCTCTCGGGTACCGTCAGAAAAGAATTCGGGGCCCACGTAAAGTTGCCCAAATTTTTTCTGAGGTACCACTCGAGACGCTCGAAAGCAAAACGGATCGCTAAAAACTCCCCGCCCAATCATAATGCCGTTGAGGCCTGGGTGGGCTGCGAATAGTTCCTCGCCATGGACGCGGTTGCGGATGTCGCCGTTGATGGTCAGTAAAGTTTGTGGGGCGATTTCATCACGCAGTTTGATGATGTTGTCGATGAGCTCGTAGTGCGCTGGGACTTTGCTCATTTCTTTTTTGGTGCGGAGGTGGATGGTTAGGTTGGCGAGGTCCTGCGCCAGTAGCGTGCCCAGCCATTCTCGCCATTCGTCAACATACGTATAGCCCAGCCGTGTTTTGACACTGACCGGTAGCCCGGCGGTTTTAGCGGCGGTGATGGCGGCGACCGCTACGTCGGGTTGGCGGATCAGCGCTGCTCCCCCAGATTTGATAGCGGACTTGGCGGGGCAGCCCATGTTGATGTCGATGCCGTCAAAGCCGAGTTTGGCGCAGTGAGCGGCAAATTGCTCCATGTCGCCCGGCTCGCCGCCCCAGATTTGGACGACTAGCGGATGCTCATCGTCGGTCTTGACGAGCCGCCCGGCGATGGCCCTGTCACCAGCATATACCCAGCCTGTGGCATTAGAAAACTCGGTGAAAAACACGTCGGGCGCGGCAGCCTTTTTCACGACATGGCGAAACACCACGTCAGTGACGGCTTCCATCGGTGCCAAGATGAAAAACGGCTGCGGTAGATTGTCCCAAAATGATGTCATCCCTGTTATTTTAGCACAAAAAAGAAAAAGCCCCTATCTCGCCATTGAGATAGGGGCGGCTGGGGACTCTAGCGGTTCTACTGGGAATAAGCCAAAGACTGGCCTAACCTTGAGTAGAAACGCGAGTCGCGCCATGGGCGAGCGTAATGCTCTAGCCCTGAAGTTTAAGAACGGCAGCGATCCAGGCACGCAGATTCCGTTCCGATGGTAGACCAGGTCGTTATCGGTTTTAACGACCCTCATAGTGCCTACCATTCCGCTGACAGCATACCACCCGGAGGTGAGGATGGTATACGTGTCGCCTGTAGCGGAGGTATAGGGGGGCGGGAGCACTCCATTGTGCTCCCGGACGCACTATACATACCGCGCCTCGCCGTGCAGCGGTCCCCAAGTATAGTCATCTATGCATCCGCTCCCGCAGCGCGATGCATACCCCTAGCGAGCGTGACGGGAATCGAACCCGTAGGCCATTGGGCTTTGGAGGCCCGACCGTTCCCAGAGCTCACGCCCATGATTCTTTTTTCCGGACTACCGGCTGGGGAATCTGACCCAGTGATGGGCGGACGGACGCCCTTTGCTGGCCTGGCGCCAGCGGTTCTCGGGGTGCACGCCCCGAGCCGTCAGAACAAGAGCTTATCTTCTCTTATCCTTCTCTTCAAGCGCCGCTCGCGCAGCGCTAAAAGGGCCTCTTCCTGCCTGCGAGGCGGCACGTTCGACGGCCTCGGCCTGCTGAGCCGAGGCCTTGCCGGACTGGACCGCGCTGATAGCACGGTCCAGGTCCTTTGATGTGACGGGATCAAAGAACCATCCCATTAGGGTTTCACCCCCTTTCCGCCCCAGTTTGGGGCAAAAAAAGAGCGAACTTTCTTTTTAGTAACGCTTCCGTGCAGGAGCGTTATCTAGACCCGGCTTGTCACCGGTATCAAAGAAATTCGCTCCACAACAAAAGCAATATCCAATATAGCATA
>NZ_PQNZ01000026.1:0-10569 GCF_004138385.1 Candidatus Nanosynsacchari sp. TM7_ANC_38.39_G1_1
AAGGTTAAAAAATAATATGGCAAATCTAGAAGGAAAATTAACTTTCAACCGTCGTAAATTTTTAAAAGCAACGGGACTAACTGCTACCGCCTTTGTCGGCGCCAATTTGTTATCTAGCTGCACCCCAAAAACACCAGCTGCTGAAATACCTGAAGCGCCCGCGGCGCCCACAGAAGACCCCAACTCACAGAGGGCTTCACAGATTATTAAAGAAACAGTCGAAAAATATCCAACTATTGAATCCTTGGCAGGAGATCCAGAGGAGTTAAAACGAAAAATGACCATACCAGCCGGATTAAGCGACGAGGATTTCGCTCAAGCATGGATTTCTGGAATCGACCTTGTTTTTCAGATGGGACACCCCGATGATCCAGAGTTCACCATGGGAACAAGGATAGATGCCTATAGAGAAGGAAGAGAAGAGTCTGCCGAAAAGTATGCTAAAGTACTCGTGGATGCCTACAAAGAGGCTGTAATTAGTCCCAATGAGAATAGTTCTAGCATAGATGAATATATTGAGTTTTTGAGAACTTTTGCGGCTTCATCGGTTTGCTGTAATGCAGCGACAAGCTCTGTAGCTTACCCTGATTCTGACGACAAAGAGCCATTTCGTTGGTCTGCTACTCTTGACACTTCGTATCCTAGTGAACAAAGTGAATATGGCGGTCGCACTGTAACGACTAGGGTAATTAATTGGTCTATCCGAAACAACAGAGACAAAAACCGTATAGGCAAACCAGGCAGTGAATTGTATCTAGACGCTACCGACTATCCAGAGCGTGCAATGCATCAAACAACAATAGTAACTGAAGTAATTGACGGACGTGAGACTCTCGTTGATTTAAAAGGCGATTCTGTTATATAAACTTTCAATCTAAATAGTGGCTTTCTTGCCAATCTCAAAGCTTGAAAACATAACCATCTTAATGCTACTATTAGGGTGGTTATGTCTAGTTTTGTGCAAAAAATAGTAATTGCTGTGTTCATTACTAGTATTTCTATAGTGTCTGCAGGTCTAATACAAACAAGCCAAACGTACGCTGAATCATTTGATAAAGACAATTTAGACCACCATGTAAAGCTTTATTCGTATTATCAGGCATTATTATCTACAAATGAACAATGCGTTTATAACAACATGCGATCGATCATAACTCGTGGAACTGGTCCAGGAAAAAACGCAGCACCCGATGCCGAAGATTCTCCTGGCAACGAAGGTAAGACTTGGTTCGGATCTAACCAGAAGGTTTGGGTATGGCCGCGCACCCAAGTTACATGCGCCGAAGCTATGAAGCGACTTATTGATATGAAATCTAGCGATGCACAGCGATACGCCAATTTCTTAACTGGCATGAATGGTAAATTTTGGGACGCAGGAGATTATTTAGATTGTGAAGCAGGAACTAAAAATACAAAACCAACTTGGGTAATCGTCAACGCAGCGACTAAAGCCTCTGATCTTTGCGGTCTAGAACCTGCAAAAAATAGAGCAGCTGGTGGTGATTCACGTCTTAGCCGATTTAAAGCTGCCGTCGGTACTGAACCTACACTTAGTAATGCAGCTACGTTTCACGCTTATTACAGCGCCCTAAATAATACTGCTATATGCACCACTCGCGTGGTACCAGAAGCTGAACGTAAAGAATATAAAAATATAAATAATGGTGTTGGAACAGCTACTTCACCTCAAATAGCTACAAGACTTGGTAGTACAACTGTTTCAGATTATAAATCATTTTATTACGATATCCCTAGTGTTGACTCAACAGGTAAAGAGATTACGCTATTGTATGAAGTAGCTCTCAAGACCGACACAACCACCATCACAACCCCCGTACCTCCTGGAGGTTATGCACCTTCTACGTCAATTACCACGACAGACGTACATGCGATGTGGTCTGGTTCAGGCGGTAATTTAGATTGTGTAACCATGGCGGCTTTATTACATCAAGATCCATATAAATCAGATTGGCTGAAATGGATGCAAGAGCATAAGTCAGCCGCATCGTCTGTTGCTAGCTCAACAAAAAAACCAAGCTCAGAACAGCTAAAGCCTGGTGAGCCTAGTGGTTCTAGTGGTGATGGCACCACGCCAAAAGAAGAAGACCAAGAAAACTGCAAAATCGACTATATCGGCTGGTTCATCTGTCCGGTTGTCAACACTCTGGCCAGTATGTCTGAGGGTGCACGGGCACAACTAATTAATATGTTAACTGTTGACGCCAAGAGTATTCTAGGCGACACTTCCGAGGGCTCTGTCTATTCGTATTGGTCAAAGATTCGCGATTATGCAAATATCCTTTTCGTGGTATTCTTCCTGTTTGTCATCTATTCGCAGATGACTGGATATGGTTTAGATAATTACGGCATTAAACGTATGTTACCTAAGCTAATTATCGGCGTAATTGTAGTCAATGCGTCATTTTATATATGCGGATTACTAGTAGACCTGTCGAATGTCGTCGGGTCGAGTGCTTTCAACTTTGTCTCGACCACTGCCGTCGGCGATATACCAGCAGGCGAGTGGTCAAATAGCGACAGTGGCTGGATTAACAAAATCGCTGGACTCGCTCTAGTGCTAACGGTCGGCTATTTTGCGCTAGCAGCGGTAATTTCGATGCTACTATTCGTAGTGATCACAGCAGTAACTACGATTTTCTTGCTGGGCGTGCGAGAGGCTATCATAATCATGTGTATCGTACTGTCGCCGCTAGCATTCGTCGCGATGATAATGCCAAATACCGAGGGATTGTACAAAAAATGGTGGAGCGCTTTCAAGGCTGCCCTGATGGTCTACCCGATGGTGGGATTGGTCTATGGCGCCAGCAATTTAGCGGCGAGAATTCTCGGTAGCGGCCTTAAGGAAAGCGATATTATTATGCAGTCTATCGTTGCTTTGCTAGTGTTTGCACCATTGCTGATCGTACCGAAACTAGTCAGAAGCGCCGTTGAAATCATCGGTATCGGCGGGGCAGTTGCTTGGCTTAATAAAAAGATGAACAAGGGCCGAGATAGACTGACCGACAAGGTCGGCAAGTGGCGAGAAAACAAACTCACCAGCCAATTTGCCAAGCATCGGCGCGAAAAGGCACAGCTTAGGAACGCTCAGATACGCGGTGGCACTTATCGAGGTAGAGGAGGTATTGCTAACTTTAGAAACTGGCGATCGGCAGCCAATAGAAGACTTAATGCTAAGAGCGGCGATTTCGGCCAGAAGCGCAAACTAGGCGGCTCGGCAGCAGCCCTGGCAGAGGACAACGAACGCATGAAGGCGGCTAGCGCTTGGATCGCTGATAATAATATGTCGTCTGATCGTTTGGCCGAAATAGCTACCGGCTTCACGAGAGACAAAGATGACAACATAGTACCAGTAGATTTGAGCGGCATATCATCTTATCAGCGGCGTGCCGCCATGCAGGCTCTAGCCCCGCATATGACCGGTAAACAAGCTGCTGACCTAGCCATAGCTTCCGCCTCATTCGGGGACACCTCGCTACAAAAAGAAGCTGCCAATGCCATTGGTCAATCTGGCGCCAAAAAAGCGCCATGGGTAGGCGGCAAGCAACTCGAAGCTATCCGGCAGGGTACTTACGATGAACAAGCAGCTATGAGCGATTATATCGAGAATAACGTTAGCGGCGAAGGCTTAGCTAATGCTGGCGCAGAACAGATTAGAAAAATGAGAACATTTGCGCAAGATGCCCAAAACAACGGCAACAACTCATATATGGAATCGCTATCCAGAGCCCGCGCTGATCTAGAAGCCGACGCCAAACGAGCCGGCGGACTTCAAACTGCAGTACGCCGAGAGATTAATGATATTCCTTTACCGCCAAATCATGGTTCTGGCGGTGGTCAAGGCGGCTCCGGTGGCGGAGGCGGTCGTAACCAAGGTGGAGACCCAAGATCTGGCGGCGGTGGCGGTCAGGGTGGTGGCGGTCGTAACCAAGGCGACGGCCAAGGCGGTTCTGGCGGCGGTGGCGGTCAGGGTGGTGGCGGTCGTAACCAAGGTGGAGACCCAAGATCTGGCGGCGGTGGCGGTCAGGGCGACGGTCAAGACGGTGGTAACCAAAGCGGCTCCGGGGGGGGCACGACGACGCATAACGGGCAAACATTCACCCAAAC
The DNA here is from genome assembly GCF_004138385.1 of Candidatus Nanosynsacchari sp. TM7_ANC_38.39_G1_1. Lineage (NCBI taxonomy): Bacteria > Candidatus Saccharimonadota > Candidatus Saccharimonadia > Saccharimonadales (SeqCode) > Saccharimonadaceae (SeqCode) > Candidatus Nanosynsacchari > Candidatus Nanosynsacchari sp. TM7_ANC_38.39_G1_1. Next base: position 4,126 of record NZ_PQNZ01000026.1, read on the forward strand.
CAGCAGCGGATTATACATACCAAAGCACTAGCAGCTACATAAAGTATTCTTATGCGCTATAATAAGCAGTATGGCAGAATATAAAGTTGCACAAGACGTCGAAGCAGAAGACAAGCTGATCGGACCGTTTAGCTTCCGACAGTTTATCTACCTGATAATTGCTGCTGTTGCTGTTGCCTTAGCTTGGGGCTTGGGTCAGATATTTATCGGTTTGGCAATTATTCCTTTGCCAGTTATCATATTTTTCACCGTGTTGGCGCTGCCGCTGCGCAAGGATCAGCCGATGGAGATTTATATAGCAGCTATTATCTCTTATAGACTGAAGCCGCGCAAGCGCATTTGGTCGCCCGATGGTATCGAATCGCTTATCGAAATAACCACACCAAAGGTTGTCGAGGAGCATTTAACAAAAGATTTATCGCAAATGGAGACCGAAAAGCGACTGTCGTACCTAGCAGATATCGCCGACACCAAGGGTTGGTCGATCCGCCATACAACCGAACCAACCCCGAACAGTTCGATGGTGTCAGACCAATATTACGCAGCTCAGCAGACAGTTGGTATGCTCGACGAAGACGGCAGTGTCGCCAGAAAGTTCGACGCTATGATTTCGCGGGCAGACCAAGAGCGCCACGACCGAATTATCCAAAATATGTATTATCAAGCGCAGACGCAAGCGCCAACACCGCAGCTGATAACCAACCAGGCGGCACCGCCTCAGGCGCCTCAAGCCTTTGATAATGATGACGTCGGTGATACGGCCGCGCAAAACGATGAACATTTACCAAAGTTCAACCCTTACCCGACCATTCACCAATCAGTTATCCAGCCTACGAGCCAGCAAAGCAACACAACCGCCAACAGTCCTATTCAAGCTAGCTCAACAGAGCCAACCAAGCCAGCCGAACCAACAGCAAACACTAGCGCAACAGCGGCTTCAGATGATATAATTAGTTTAGCTAATAATAGCGGCTTGTCGATCGCCGCCCTGCAGCACGAAGTAGATCGAGTCAAACAGAAGAAAGAAGACAGCGAAGTATTCATTTCGCTGCGCTAGGCAAAGAAAGGAGTGGGGGTGCCGCCAAACAATTTACCGCCGAATCAAGCACCAATGCCAGCGCCAATGCCGCCGGCTATTGCTGGTTCTGGGCAAAATATCGCGGCACCAGGCAACCCCGCTGGCAATCCTGACACACCATCATCGACCGACCCGAAAAATAGCAAAGGTAAAGAACAGCCAAAGGCCACTAGCACCCAAAATTCCCTGATTTTTTCAGAATTACGCGACAGCATGGTGGTGATGAACGACGGATCGTTTCGCGCTATCGTTGCTTGCAAATCAATCAACTTCGACCTGATGAGCTCGCGCGAACGAGACGGCGTCGAGCTAAGCTATCAAGATTTCCTTAATGCTTTGTATTTTCCAATTCAAATATTCATTCGCTCGCAGCGGGTTGATATCGGCCCGTATCTCGATAAGCTCGATGCTCTGCGGCGCGACCAGGACAACATGCTGCTAGGCGTATTGATGGACGATTATATCAACTTTATCGATGTTTTGTCGCAAGAAGCTAACATCATGGACAAAAGCTTTTTCGTGGTTATTCCGTATTTTCCGACTGGTGACGTTACCAATATCGTCCAACAGAGCAAGGGGATATTCTCGATATTATTTGGTAGCAAAAAAGAAAATGTCACCAAAATCGACACCCAAACCTACGCCAAAGCCAAAGAAGAAATCAAAAACCGCGTCGATTCGGTGATTGGCGGGCTAATGCGCGTCGGCGTTTATTCTATTCAGCTCAATACCAAGCAGCTGGGCGAATTATATTACAATATATATAATCCAGATACAGCTGTACGAGAGCCGCTTGACGACTTTGGCGATGTAGCGTCGCTATATGTCCGCAAGGGCGAAGGTAATAATCCGTACACCCACGAGGAGGTTAGGTAATGGCCCGTAAGAAAAAGATGGATCCGCTAGATATCGCCGCCCAGCAGCGCGAGCGCGAGCAGGCAGAGGTCGAACAAGCTTTTCTCAAGGGTATGACCACGCTGCGCGATTTAATCGCGCCGAGCAGCCTCGAAATCCATTCGGCTTATTTCCGTATCGGCACCAAATACGGCCGAACTATGTATGTCTATGGCTATCCGCGCCGGTTGTATACGGGCTGGCTATCGGGATTAATTAACATTGATCAAGTCCTCGATATCAGTATGTTTATTTATCCTGTTGATACAGCGATTGTCCTCAAAAACTTGCGCAAAAAAGTTACTCAGCTAGAGGCCGATATGGCGATTAATGCCGAAAAAGGCAAGACGCGCGACCCAGCCAAAGAAGCTGCCCTGCAGGATGCCGAAGAGCTGCGCGACGAGCTGCAGGTCGGATCAGAGCGCTTTTTCCGCTACGGCCTGTACGTGACGATTTACGGCGATAGCTTAGAGGAATTAGGCTATGTACAGCACTCGATCGAGACATTCTTCGGGCAAATGCTGGTTTATAGCAAAACCGCCTCTAGCCAGCAAGAACAAGGCCTCAACAGTACGGTGCCGCAAATGAGCGACCAGCTGCAAATTCGCCGCAATATGAACACTGGCGCCGTCAGCACCAGCTTCCCATTCACAAGCGCTGATTTAACCCAAGAAAACGGTATTTTGTACGGTATCAATATGCATAACAACGGCCTAGTGATTTTCGACCGCTACACCCTAGAGAACGCCAACATGGTAGTATTCGCTAAATCTGGCGCCGGCAAGTCGTTTACTGTCAAGCTAGAGGCTCTTCGCAGCATGATGATGGGCGCCGATATCCTGATTATCGACCCGGAAAACGAGTACCAGCGGCTAAGCGACGCTGTTGGCGGCAGCTATATTCGGCTCAGCCTCAGCAGCGACACGCGAATTAATCCTTTTGATCTGCCAAAAGTTATCGATAACGAAGAAGCCGACGACGCCCTGCGCGCCAATCTAGTGACGCTGCACGGGTTGCTGCGGCTGATGCTGGGCGGAGCTTCGGCTAATAGCGCTGGTATCGGCTTATCGCCATCCGAAGAGGCCGACCTCGACCAAGGCTTGATTGATACTTACGCTCGCGTCGGCATCACTAGCGATCCATTGACGCACACTTCAGTACCGCCGACAATGGGCGACCTATATGATACTCTGTTACACATGGGTGGTACCGGCCCGCAGTTGGCGCAGCGCCTGCGCAAATACACCACTGGTACGTTTGCTGGTATCTTTAGCCAGCAGAGCAATATCGATATTAACAACAATATGGTCGTCTTTAACATTCGCGACCTCGAGGACGAATTGCGGCCGGTAGCCATGTATATCGTCCTTAGCCACATTTGGAATATTGTCCGCACCCAGCAGAAAAAGCGCATGTTAATCGTCGATGAGGCTTGGCAGCTGATGAAATATGACGACTCGGCGAACTTTATGTTTAGTTTAGCCAAGCGCGCTCGTAAATATTACCTGGGCCTGACGACTATCACCCAGGACGTCGAGGACTTCATGGGCAGCAAAATGGGCCGCGCCATTGTTTCGAACTCATCAATGCAGTTACTACTAAAGCAATCGTCGAGCGCCGTTGATGTGCTTGGCGACGTTTTCAAATTAACCGAAGAAGAACGCAAGCGCCTAGCTAACTTTCCGGTCGGGCAGGGGTTATTCTTTGCCGGGCAGAATCACGTTCATATCCAGATTGTTGCCAGCGACACCGAAACTGGCTTGATTACCACCAACCCGCAAGCAACGCTACAACAAGCCGCCGCAGCCGCTGCCGAAGAGCAGACATAATAGCTTAAAAAGGTTATAATAAGATTATGCCGCTAGGTACAAGAGAAAGACCAGACACCAGCCGAGACAACGCCGACGACTTTGACCAGTGGGAGCGTCAGATGCGACCATCCACAGACCAAGGCCATGCCGACGATTTCGACGCCTGGGAGCGCGAAATGTCGCCGAGCCAGGCGCACTGGGATGATACCGTCAGCCGAAATTTGTCGAGGATGGAGAACAAAAAACCAACCAAGCATAGCGGTGATTCCGATAGTCCTAGCAACGGCGATACCGCCGGTAATATCGATGGCAAAGAGAAGCAATCGCAGCAACAAGACGGTTGGCAAGATAATACTTCGAGAGATCTAAACAAACCCAAAAAAGACAAGGGTAAAAAGGGTGGTGGTTTCTCAGCTATGAGTAACCTCAAACGATTTGGTCCGACTGGCGCGGTAGCAAGCATGCTAATAGTTGGCGTCGTTGGCATAGGTTCGTCAACTAGCATTATGGGTTCTCTACTAGTAGCTATCAAAGAATCAATTGTCACCAATGTCGATCAGCAGCAATACACATCATTATCCCGATCAAACCGCATATTGTCGCGGCGTTTAGCTGATGAAGCAACAGCTGGGTCTTGCTCGTTAGTTAAAATTGCTTGCCGTTACACCAAGCCGACCGACTATCAGCTCAAGCAATTAGACAAAGCTGGCATCAAAGCTCTCGACGAAGCTGGCGAGGTTATAGAAAAAGGCAAGCTAGTCGGCGGACAGCGGCCAGCCCACTACATGATAGACGGTGAAAAAATATCTGCTAAAGATTTCAAAAAAACGTTGCGCACCAACCCTAAGTTCCGCAACGCTTTCAGGCGAGCCTTTAATTCGCGCTGGGTAAATTGGGTTGACGATGCCGCAGTCAAATTCCTCAAAAAAATAGGCGTCACCAAAAAAGTAGCAGATAAACTAAACGATAAAAAAACCAGAAAAGCTTTAACTGAGGCAACAGACGAATTAACAAAAATTGAGGATAAAGGCGGCGACAAAATCAAGAAAGAAATTGCCGATGAAGCCGGTGATTATGCTAAAAAAGAGGCCAAGAAAGCCACCAAAAAGAAGGGGAACGACGTCAAGCTAATGATGGCTCAGGGAATCTGCGCGGCAGCCAAGGCTCCAAACGTAGTAGTTAATATCAATAAATCTTTTCGAATCGCTCAATACGCCAAGCTGTCTTATACATTTTTGACAGCCGCCGATGCCATCAAAAAGGGCGAGGCCACCCCGGAAATGGTTAACAATGTAGCAACTATTCTTACTCAAACATATACCAAGAATGACGGCACCATCAAAAAAGCTGCTACCGACTCTAAGTTGATGAAATATACGCTAGGCCTGGGTACTGCTGGCAGTTCATCGCCTTACATACCAGGAGTTGGCGGCGCGCTGGCCACATATCTCGGCGTAGTCAACAGCGACTCTGTGAAAACGGGATGCGATCTAGTCGGTTCAACAGCAGCAGAAGTCGGTGTTGAGGTCTTTGATGGTATTAGAGCTGGACTGGGACCAATTGGCTGGGCTTGGGTAGGCGGAGAACTCCTTATCGAAGGCTTATTAACATTTGATACTGTAAAAGAAAAACTCAGCTCAGTAATAGGAGATATAGTAAAGACTTCTATTGAAGCGTTCGGTAGCTGGGTAGATATGAAATCATTAGCAGAGTATTTCCTGGGCGACAAGACCAAAGGGGCAACCGGCACTGATATCGGCGATATCACTGGCGTGGGCTTATCAAACAGCATGGCCGACCAAGCCAGCTACACTGGCAATGCACCGCTAACCGTCCAGCAAAAAGTTGCCTTCGACGAGCAAATTGTTCAGCCCGAGCGTATTGCCCTAGCCGAAGAAGACCGCTTAACACACAGCCCATTCGACATCTCTAGTCCGAATACTTTCCTAGGGTCAATCGCTATACGATTCGTACCGTATCTAAGCATGACATCGAGCCCGTTGGCGTTCGTTTCGGCTATCTCATCGATATCCACTTCATCACTATTTAATTTATTTAATCCATCAGCTCACGCTAAAAATATCATTGACGAAAATAAGTGTACGCAGAACGCCGTGTTAGCCAAGGAGAAGGATATCGCCGTCGGTCCAGCCTGCGACGTTCAATACGGCGTACCAACTGATTATATGGGTATAGAACCTGATCAAGTAGCTAGCGAATTAAGCGCTTCCGGCGATATTGATGAAGATGGCAAAGTAAAGAGTAATAGCGAATTACAAGATTGGATAGACACTTGCAACCAAGCTAGCATTATAAACACCAAAGAATGCACCGTTGACAGCCGGCAGCGCGCCCTATACAACCTATACCAAATCGACAAACGCACTGTCGATGGTATGGATGAGGATCCAGATAAAACGAAATCGGCAGCAGGTTCAGGCTCAGGATCAACCACCAGCGGCCCTGGCGCCACCTTGCCAGATGGCGATGTTATTAGCCTAGCCAAGCAGATTGTCGATAATCCAAATATTACCTACGATGGCGACCAGTTCCAAAATATGGCAAATGGACAACCGGCCTACACTAACTCATTAGGTCCGATAACAGTAGACAAGAGATTGCTTCAAATCATCTTATATATAGCTAACAAATATCCTATAT
>NZ_PQNZ01000027.1:0-10246 GCF_004138385.1 Candidatus Nanosynsacchari sp. TM7_ANC_38.39_G1_1
GGTTATGTGAGCTTGTTAAGATTCGGAAATCACGTTGGAGCAGAAGTTGAAAAAGCAATTAAAGATTTGCAAGGAAAAATAATTGCTACGACTTTCCCAAACACGACTAGGAAATATTTTGCGAAACGCGGTATTGACATTAAAACTACTGTGATAGCTGGATCGGTTGAAATTACACCTGCACTTGGAGTGGCAGATGCGATTGTTGACATAATGGCTAGCGGTAGCACTCTTTTATTAAATGACCTACGCCCTATAGAAACAATTCTAGAAACCGAAGCCGTTCTTATTAGAAACGAAAAGACGCTTTCAAAAGACAAGGAAGATCTAATTACTCAGATGCTAGTTCGTCTTGAGTCGGCACTTGCTGCAAAGAATTTGAAGTATATTATGATGAACGCACCCAGAGAGAACATCGATAAAATTAAAAATATCGCCCCTGGACTTGATGCTCCAACTGTAGTGGAATTAACGAAGCCTGGTTGGCTGGCAGTACACGCCGTCATGAATGAAGATGAGTTTTGGAGGGTAGCTAACGAGCTGAAAAGTCTTGGCGCGCGCGGGATTCTCGTGTCGCCGATTGAAAAAATCATAGCATAAGGAGACTATATGACAATTAGAGAATTATACGAAATCATAGAGAGCAGACGCAACAGCGATGAAAGCACGTCCTACACAAGACAATTATTCGACAGAGGCTTAGATAGGATTATCCAAAAAGTTGGCGAAGAATCAGTTGAAGTTGTGATTGCTGCAAAGAATGATGAAAACGATGAATTTATTGGCGAGGTTGCCGATTTGGTTTATCACCTCCTAGTTTTGTTGGTTGCCAAAGATATTAAGATTACCGATATAGAGCGGTGCCTTCAAGAACGTCACGATAACGATAATAAGTTAATAAAGTAAATGAGATAAGAAAATATGGCAAGAAAATTTCAAATCGGCGTAATGGGTTCGGCAGCCGACTTAAAATATAGCAAAGAAGTTGAAAGAGCAGCGTACGAGGTCGGCAGGTTAATAGCCGAAGAAGACGGGATCTTGTTTTTTGGAGCCGAAAAAGATAGCGATTCTCTGTCGACGGCGGCATGCCGCGGCGCAAAAGATGCTGGCGGATTAACGGTCGGCATCACATATGGCAAAGGAAAAGACGTTTGGGAAAAAGATGCTGACATCATCATTCCCTGCGGATTGGAACGCGGCGGCGGTCGAGAAACCGTACTGGTAACTGGTTGCGATGCGGTGATTGCGATAAGCGGCGGCTCGGGGACACTCACCGAATTGGCTGTGGCCTACCAAGCCGATATCCCGATGGTAGCGCTAACTGGTTACGGGGGCTGGGCCGATAAACTCGCCGATAGATATCTCGACACTCGTAATCGAATATTGACAATCGGTGCAGTTTCGCCAGAAGAAGCGGTCAAAAAAGCCTTTGCGGCAGCTGCTGAGTACAGGAGGCGATATGCGTAAGATTCTATTTATCGCTGCTACTCATGGTAATGAACGAGACGGCGTCAAGGTGATGCGGCAGCTTGAGAAAGAATTACCTAAAGAAAAATACGGCTATGATTGTATTATAGGAAACGAAAAAGCTTTTTCAGCTAACACGCGTTTCACCGAACAAGATCTTAATCGCAGCGCTCCAGGCGATATCAATAGCTCCATATATGAAGTCCGCCGCGCAGCAGAGCTAATTGAATACGGCAAAAATTTCGATGTTGTCATTGATCTTCACGGGACAAAAACAGACAGCGGCATCGTTACAATCATACCGTACCCTACAGAAGAAAATATTAGATTAGCAAAATCGGCAGGACTGAGCCGTAATGTTGTGTGGTATTCGGAAAAGTCAAAAATTGCCGGACCGTTAGCTCAGCACATGCCTGTGCCGGCTATAGAATTTGAATGTGGACCGAAAGGTACTAAAAAAGCGTTTGACCTAACGTACGCTGCGGTGCGTCGATTTATAGAGGCGAATCGGAGCGGTCAGGAAGTTTGCGGCGATAAAAATGTTGAGTTTTACAATGTCTATGGCAAATTGTACGGCGAACATGATCCAGCTCTTAGAGATTTTGTGCTAACAGAAAAAGGCGGCGAATCGTTTTATCCGTTCTTGTCTGGCAACGAGTATAGCGGTATTGTTTGTTATAAGATGGAAAAAACCGAGAACGATAAAATGTTTATATAGTGCAAGAGGCTGTCTTTTTCGGTGCTATATTCAACAAACTTCCAACCTACGAACAAATAAACTTTGGAACCCACAAAAACAGCTCGCCACCAGAGGTAAACGAGCTGTTTCAGATTCGAACGGAATACAAATCCCTTTATGGTGAGCCAACACATATAAATTTGGAACTTTTGTTCAATGATTTGTTCCTGCTGCGGGATCGGTTCAAAGAACTTGGTATGACGATAAAAGATGGCGAGATTTACTTAGCCGATCTGGAGAATAAAGATGTTTAAGATGATACAATCGCCAACCCCTAGCCTGTACGACCAAGATACCTTTGATACTCATTTTCTTCGTGACATGAGAAAGGCACGTTGTAGTATCATTATTGAAAGCCCATTTATCAGACTAGCTAGAGTTAAGCAATTCCTTCCGGTGTTCAAGCGTCTCACCAGACGTGATGTGATGATCATTATCAACACCCGCCATCCTAGTGAGCACGACACGCAATATCGCATGCAGGCGATTACCGCTATAGAATCGCTGCAAGAAGTTGGTATAGAGATACTGTTTACTACCAAACATCACCGTAAACTTGCTATAATTGACAAAGAGATTATTTATGAAGGTAGTCTCAATATCTTGTCGTACTATGACAGCTGCGAAATAATGCGTCGGATTACGTCAAAAATAGAAGCGGAAATGTTGATTGATTTTATCAAACTTAACAAATTTATGGAGGTGAAGTAGCCATGAAAAATGAAGATACATTCAAAGATCTTCGTCTGTATGAAGACGAAGAGACAATTCAGAAAACATTACGCTACTTAGAGATTCATGATCCTGAAAACGCGACGAGAGAATATGCGATCGGATTTCTAAAATTTATGCAGCGTTTTGCGCATGTTGCAAGCAAGGTCGAAGGGTTTGATCTTGAAAAATTCCTGAAAGAATATGAAACAAAACGCAAGGGCGACTAATAATATGCCCCTGGTTTAGCTAGTGATATATCCTATAACGTTTTGTCTTCAAAGCACTAATCGTAGATTCTATCTGCCTGAAGGCACTTAGATAGTCGCTTTCAGACAATTGCGCTCCCTTCTGAAACTTATCAGTTAAGGCCGGATATGCACTTCTGTCGAACGGGGACCCTATCTTCTCCTTAAAATCGGTCAACAGAGAGCCTGACTCTCTTGATATAGTGTCCATTCTATTTTGTATTTTACGTATTAATCTACGTAGTTGCTTCACATTCTCTTCACTTATGCTCTCTTTGGCGTATGTTTCAAGGTAGAGGTTATCGACAGCTTCTAGCAACTTAATGATTTCTTCAATTTCTCCACAAACTATTGCCTCATAGCTTCGTTGGTTATTTAATTTTCTATCTATAATAAAGGGCGTTACGGAAACTGATATCGCTAACGCCAACAGGGCAACTACAGACCCTAAGTCTACTTGTGTATTGATAGACATGAGTTTATGATTAGATAAAAAGTGGTATCCTATAGCTCCTATTAGGATCCACACAGCCGCTAAAGAGACGTGCTTAATTGTTGATGTCGATACTTTCATCAATATAACCCCAGAATCTCTCTGCTAATCCAGGCTCATCATCACTTTTGATTTCTATCTTTTTTCGTACGTCTAGCTTGTCTTGCTCGCATTGTCGTGATATTTTCAGCGCAAGCTCTGATAGAAATGAAGATGCGTATCCCCAAGTGTTATCAAAATCAATGAGAATAGATTCTTTATCCTTGAGGTGTCGCTTAATGCGCTCATCAAAAAACTGCTCAGCAGAACCGTCACCATCTTTTTTATATCTGGCGCCCGGTAGAGTTGTGAAGTCACTAACGCGTACTGTTATCATATTACTCAACACAAACCTCCCAGTAGTATATTGTAGCTGGCAGGTTTTCCGATGAATCCTTCTCAACAAGACCAAGATTAGTCAGATTAACCTTGGCCTTGTTTGTAATTATCTCAAATCTTTTATACATATCGTCACCACTTACTGTATCGTATATATATTTTATACCTTTACCTCTCTGCGGTAAAGTCGTGCGGCTTTGCAGACCTTTTGGTATAGCTTGCTTGAAGAACTCGCCCTGAGAATTTTCTCGCTTGATTATCGTATGCCATAGCGATTTTCCTTGCTGCTGGCTATTAGCCTTATCAATTAGAGTTTCGTAAATACCAACGCCCATGTCTATTATACAGTATTGCTTAAGCTTATTTCCGTTGCCGTCCTTGGTCTCATATGTGTTAATTATCCAAGGAAGGGTGTATCTACTATCTGGGCTGGCGTGGTCTGCGGTATTTGTTACGATCTCAATAATTATTGGGGGGAGGTCTCGCAATCTTTGTTGATTGCTTTCTCCAAAATAATCAACAGTTTTCGTTAATATATCGCCAATTGCCTCTTTGTTTACCTCATCTTCTCTTCGTGATAAGAACACCCCACTGTTAAAGTCTGGCCTCCTCTTTTTAATAATCATATTTTCAAATTGTGCTTCCTCGAAAAATCTGTACGCTGCAGAATTTGAAAGAGGGCTTGTTACTTCTAAGTATTCTGACCTTGTATTTCTATCTAGCATAAACGCACCCAATAAGCATAGCGTAGGAAGGTCAATCGAGGCCACCTTACGTAGATTCATCTGTGTATATTCTTTTTGGTTCAGCATGTGCTTTATAGTATTGAAGTATTGGATTACACTGTCTCTGTTATCTAATATAGAGAAATTAGTCGGAGCGTCCATTGACGTGTAGGATATATTCTTTGTAGCTTTTTTGTGTAACCGATGGTACTTCAAAAGCCTATTGTCATGAGAATGTCTCGCCCTTAACTCTCGGCAGTGTTTTCTGCGGGCTATTCTTTGCTGCTTTGCTCTATCTTTTATTTTTCTCATATGTTTAGTACTTATTATAGCGCAGTTGTTATTCTGTAAGTTACTGCAAATCAATCGTCTATCATTGGTACTGGTTTTTTCTTTGTACTCTTATTTTTTACTGTTTGTTTTTTCTCCATAGTGCGTCGGTTTTTGTTATCTGTATTCTCTTGCTTCCTTGCGTAACACTTCCGTGAATGTGTAATAACAGCATCCCGTATGGTCTTATTGCCCTGGCCTTCTAGCAATAATGTTTCACCAGATAACGGCTCTTGTGCATTCACTGCGGCTAATCGCGCATAGTAATTATAGGCTGGCAAATTGCTAATTTCACCTGGTTCAATATACGGGCTAAACATCGGTAATAGCCGTTGTTCATCCTGTGGGTTGCCAGTTCGGAAACAGATAGCCGTACCGACATTGGCCAGAATTATATTTACAGTTTGCTGATTGCTTTGTTGCGAAGTAGATTGCTCTGCCATGATCATGAAAACTTTATATTTACGGCTTTCAGATAACATTTGCACAAATGAGGTTGTGGCGAAATTTTGGAACTCATCGACGTAAATATAGAACGCGCGACGCTCCGATTGTTGCAATCGGGCGCGCCGCAGACTTGCGAGCTGAAGCTTCGCAAGTATGGTAATACCAAATAATTCAGACGTATCCTCGCCAAGTAATCCTTTCGATAAATTACAGATCAGTATTTTGCCCGAGTTGATAATATCGTCAAAATCAATAGTAGACTTTGATTGTTCAAGAATCTGTTTAGCTGAAGCCGAAAACAAAAATCGACCAATTTTAGCAGTGATACCAGCTGCCATCTTTACTTTCTGCATATCGCCGGCTTTGCCAAATTCATTTTTCCAAAAGTTAATTAAGTTTTTATCCTTAAGTGTTTTGATAACGCTACGGCGATATTTTGGATCATTTAGTAAATCAAAAACTGTGAATAGTGTTGCACCCTCTTGTGTTAATGCGGTTTGTACGGCATTGCGTAAGATATATTCAATACGATGGCCGCCGGAGTCTTCATCGCTAAATATTTTACGAAAAATTGAGATAACTGATTCGGTGATGAGGTCTTTTTCGCGTATTAGCTCATTGCCACTCAGTTCAGGTGTCAGTTCTAGTATATTAAGGCCGACTGGATATTCTAGGTCATCGGGGTTGAAATATATAACATCGCCAACTCTTTCTGACGGCACATGCCGCAGCATGGTTTCCGCCATATCGCCATGCGGATCAATGATTGCTAAGCCTTTACCGTTCCGCATGTCTTGTACAATTTGATATTGCAGCATCGTGGTTTTACCATTGCCCGTTCCGCCGATGATATATTGATGGCGCTCACGTTCTGTCTCCGTTAATCCAATCAGCGTTTCAATGCCGTGATGATGATTAATACCGATAATAACAGAAAAGTTTGGGTTATTCTTAAGTGAAACCGGTGCTGACAGCGTTCGGCTTAGTGATATAATGAGGTTATCTGTTTTACTGATGTTGCTTGATGTAAAGTGATATAAGCTTGCTAGCTCAGTTGAGGCGAGAATTATAGCGGAATGACGAAACAATGATGGTAATCTACGTGTTGCTCGGTATTGCCTTAGGGTGTTGAAGATAGGAATGTAGCGTTTAGCTCTAAGAGCTTGATATGGCGGCATACTATAGCCATTAAGAGCAGTTTTTATTGCTTCAATATGTTTTCTCGATTTGGGGCTTTTGATGAGCAGTCTCATATTCACTTGAAAGAGTGGTTTTGTCACTTTTTGGTGCATTGTCTCCATTAATTCTAACTCAAACGCGCTGAGCACCCGAGATGGTCGGTCGTTTCGAGCTGGCTGCGTTTGCAAACGATTATCTCGTTTATGTTGGTAATATCCTCGATGGCTAGTTGTCAAGCTGGCGCACACATCACTTACTGTGTCCGTCACCGCACTAGATATCTTACCTAGTAGAGTTACTATTTTACCAGCAAGCCCTAATCTCTTATTGCTTACTTGCTGTAAGATATTTTCATTACTGAGAATCTTGCGCGATAAAATCTCTGCCTCCCGTAAACGAATTGGTGACGCGATAAATTGTAATATAATTTCTTCATTATCCTCTAGTCCAGTCATTGCGTTTGTTACGTAGCTCAATGGATCGTGTTGTTCATGTGCTGGCGTAAAGGCTAACGGTAGTATATAATGATTAATTTCTCTAAACTCGATGACGGCATCTGGTTCAACGATCTTCATTTCGATTTCTTTGACTTTTGCCTCAGGAATATAAGCAGTTATTGTTTTCTGCATATTGAATGATTTTACTGCATCAACCTGCAATAAGTAGCGAATACCCCTTTGGTGGGTTGATATAATTTCAAAACTCATAACAGGCAATCGCTTAAGAAGTCGCTCCTTAAGCGGTCTAGCGGCTAGATTACCATGAATGACTGAAAACAGTTGCTCAGTAGCTTCGGGAGTTCTTGCTGTACGTGCTGGTGGTGTTATTTCTAACCAAGCTGTTTTTCTAGTTTTCAGAAAATGACAATTAATAATCGACCGCATCATCAATAAAATCATTACAGCTGCGATTGCGGCTAGAACTAGAATTGTATACCATAAGATAATACCGGCGACATGGAATTGGGTGTCCATGGCAAAGCTCCTATCTTGTTGTGTATGAAGTTATAATATTGAGCAGATTCCTTGGTGAATGTGCGGCGTGAAACAACATTGAGCCTTGGTGCATTCATTTCGGAAATCGTCCATTCACCAGTTATTGGGCTAACGTTAATAACGTATGCGACATGTCCGTATCCGCCGGCATCGGTCTGATAAACTGCGCCAGCGGCTGGCGTGTGATTAACGACATATTCATCGCGGCGAGCATAATCATCCCAAGTGTTAGCGTTGCCCCAATTATTAGGAATTGGACTGCCAGCCCATTTGCGCATAGCATAAGCCCACCAAGTGCAATTACCCCAAGCGTATGTATTATCTGGCATTGAACCACCACTATAAAACCCTCGTTCTTCGGCAGCTTTGGCGTTTGGTGAATTAGCGAGAAAGCTAAGCGTCGGCGCTCCTAAGGAGAATATGATGAGAATCGGTAATAATAGCAACACTGCTATTGTAATGATAATTAAAACAAGTAATTTCACTGGTCGAAAACCAACGCCTCCCCCAAACAATAGAATGGCTGCGTTATTCATGGGTTGTATAGCTCCGCTGGATTGGTGGTGATAAGTGGATGCTCCTCTTCAGCTGCAACAACTTTAACAGCGACATGATTTTGGTCTGCTATCAATAGCGCATCACCACGTTCGCACGTAAGTAGAAAGCTTTGCTCATATTCACTCAAATTAAATTCACTAACTACACCCTTAATCGTCGTTGTGTCTTGTCGCATTAAAATCCTCAGAGCACTTTGTGATACAATTGCTCGCCCGTACTCATTTTTTAGAAAATCGTTAGCTTGTTGCGAAATGATTGATACGCCGAGATAGTACTTACGAGCACGTCGCACTAGTCCAGCTACAAACCGAGCCGATTCTTCGTGTTGGAGCAATATCCAGCCTTCGTCAATGACAAGAAGGCGTTTTTCAGGTTTCGCCATAACTTGATTTTTTACAAAGTTAGAGATAATCAGCATCATAATTTGCCGAAGATTCTCAGGTAAATCCTTAATGTCAAAGATTACTAGGCGATTATCCAACTTAACATTTGTTTGAGCATTAAACACATCGGCTAATGAACCAGAGATATATTTTTCCAGTTTTTCACACAATTTTAACTGGCCAAGTTTGCGTAATTCTGCATACAAATCCTCAAGAAGTGGTTGCTGTTTTTTAGCGTGCCTGTATATTTTTAGAATTGCTTTATCAACGGCGGCCTTTTCGCGCGCTGTAAGACTTTCCGCCATCAGGCCAATGACGTCCATTAGATCTTGGGTATGCTCTGATAGGTCATTTATTTCATGGAATGTCGTGGCTAGATCAAACGGATTAATCTTTTGCTTGCTTTTTGCGGAAAGTTTGATGTATGTGCCGTCAACAGAGTCTGCTAACCGCTTATATTCACGCTCTGGGTCAATCACGATAACGTGAGTACCTTGCATCAATTGGCGTAATATTTCGACCTTGGTAGTATAGCTTTTGCCAGCACCAGACTGCGCGAACGTGATTGAGTTAGCATTATGCAAGCTAAACCTATCTAGAATTACTAACGAATTGTTTGACTTATTGATGCCATATAGAATACCAGATTCTTGCACTAGCTCTGCTGACATAAATGGGAATGTAAGCGCCGCACTTGAACTGTCTAGATTGCGTTTCTGCGCCAACTGGTCTTCGCCGCGGGGTAGAATAGATTGCAAGGCTTCAAGCTGTTGGTAGCGCGCTACTTTTGAGTAGAATAAACGGGCAGACAAGTTAGCCTCAAGTATCCTAGTTACTCTATCTAGTTCCTCTTTATTTTCAGCTCGGAGACAAACGTAAATCGCCATTTGAAACAGCTTCTCTTGACCGCGCTGAATTTTATCGCGTAAATTAATCGCCGACTCTAGTGGGTCAATAATTTCTGAGCCAACAATTTTGCCGTCGCGCATCATTGCGCGGCGCGTTGACTCTAGCTCGGTAATTTTGCGATTAAGCTTTGGTAAAGCTGAGCGAGCGTCAACTTCATGTAAATGATAGCTAATATCAATGTCGTGGTTAAAATTAATTAGACTATCCATCCAATCTGAGCTAGCTACGAATGGATAGCCAGAAATATATAGTGTTCGCACATATATGCCGTCAACACATAGATAATCAATATTCTCCTCTAGTCCTGCATAAGACAGAATATCAAGCGCGTCTTGTTCACCAAATAAGATATCAAGTTCTTTTTGTTTCTCAATACGTATTGCTTGGCGACGCTTAATTGGCGCCTGAATCATATCTAATGTTCTTTTTATAATACTAGTCACAAGCCTCTCCTTTCTGTACCAGTGCTGTATGAATAATAGTTAATGCCTGTTCTGTTAACGGTTGAATTTTTGACTGCACTGGACTGTAGAAGCTATAGAATAGATCTAATGCCGCTAAGCTATCTAGCGAATTGGCGCGCATGCCTAGTCGGGTTATACTTTTTGCTATAATATCGGCGCGGAGTTTTAATTGTTCGCGAACTAGTCCAAAATCGGATTTTTCAGTTAGTTGAAATGGTAC
>NZ_PQNZ01000028.1:0-10241 GCF_004138385.1 Candidatus Nanosynsacchari sp. TM7_ANC_38.39_G1_1
TTCTAGCACCAAAGCGGTATAATAACCATATGAACAATAATCAGCAAAACGCGAATCCGCAGTCGCCAGTTTCACAAACAACGCCAACGATGCAGCCAATGCCCGACCAAGCGCCGCAAGTGACACCAACAGCACAGCCGTTACCTGGTCAATCACCGCAAATGGCAAACCAACAGTTAGCAGTAGAACCTGAGGCGGAGGCGGTTACAAACCCCAACGACGCTCCTAAAGGTATTATTCAGCAGCATCGAGAGTTTGTTAATAGTAGTAATAATATTGTTTTTCATCTAGCGCGCAGTACAACAATTACCCTGATTGTTTTCTTCGTCGGGGCTTTTTTGATGTTTATTGCTCGCATGCAAGACGAGCCGTTTTTTGGACCTGTAATAGTTAATCTTTTCTTGGTACCGTTTTGCTTGACTCTCGGGACGGCTCATTCACCGTTAGCGAGGCTGCGGCTATGGCGAATTGTAAGTTCAATCATGCTGATGCTGAATGTAGGTATGCTATTCATGCATGGTTTATTTGGTATCGCAAAGGACAACGACTCCAGCCCTGCAGTTGGTAGTATGCCGCTGTGGATGCTGCCTGCTGAAAAATCCTTGATCACAGTATTAGCGTATATGGTATTTATCATTCCGCCAGCCATTATTTTCTTGGTTACTACGCTGAAGTATTCTAAGGCTACTCAGCTAAAATAGGCTGTTCACGTTAGTAAATACTTATAATCAGTCAAGCTTTGAATATGTGCTAAGTAGGTTGACATAATACCCCCAGGGGGTATATAATAACTTTATGGATACAGCAGATATCAAGCGGCGAGCTCTGCACCGCACAAAAATTATTTTAGGGCAAATGCGCGGACTAGAGAAGCAAATTGCCGACGACGCATATTGCATGGATATTTTAACGCAAAGCCTAGCGCTGCAAAAGTCGCTGGCATCGCTCAATAAGCTCATTTTGGAGCGGCACTTGCGCACGCACATTGCTGACAAAATAGCCTCGGGCGATGAAATCCAGCAAAATGAAGCCGTAGAAGAGCTACTTAATCTATACGAGTTAAATAATATAAGGACGAAATGATGCACCACGAATCTCATTCTCACTGCAACACAAAAACTTCAACCAAACGCATGGCATTAGCAGCGACCTTGCACTGTTTGGCGGGCTGCATGATCGGCGAAATGCTAGGCGTCACCATCGGCACGCACGCTGGATTTACACCGCACGCCACGGTAATTTTGGCATCGGTTTTGGCATTTACATCTGGCTATACTGTATCAACTATCCCGCTGATAAGCGCTAAGTTATCGTTCATCAAAGCCTTCAAATTGGTTTTCGTTGCCGATACGTTATCAATTCTGTCGATGACCATCGTTGACAATGTTATCATGCTCGTTGTGCCAGGCGCCATGAACAAAGACCTCACTCATCCGATGTATTGGACAAGCCGGCTGCTATGCATGACTGCCGCGTTCCTAGTGTCGTACCCTGTTAATTTATATTTATTGCGCCGCGGCAAGGGTCACGCGCTGACTCATCAGTATCACCACCATAATAAATAATAACGGCGCGCGAATAAATTCCAAGGAGCCTTGGCTTTTTCCTTGCCAGCTCGCCAGATTTTTAGTACAATCATAAGGTAGTTTTGTGGCTCTTTAGCTCAGTTGGTAGAGCAGAGGCCTGAAGAGCCTTGTGTCACTAGTTCGAGTCTAGTAGGAGCCACCAGTAAAATACTCTCCCCGCCGGAGAGTGTTTTTCTTTAGGCTAGAAAGCAGGTATAATAATTTTAATGAGAAGTATTCAGCGAAAGCAAGCATCTTGGCGCGGGCCGATAATTTTCGGTGTAGTCTTGGTAGCGGTAATTGTCTTGGTGTGCGCAGCGACCTACTTTACATTTCGTTCATCGGGTGGCTACACTGCTGTTGAATTGCAACCAGCTCGTGAAAAATTCCCTGATGTTCAGGTAGATAAGCTGTCGCCGCTACGTGCTCGCGCTATAAATATACTTCGCCAACAATACGATAATCCGCAGCCTGGCCCGTTTTATAGCCAGGGCGAGAAGCAGGATTGGTGCGCAAATTTTGTTAGTTGGGTCAGCCGCCAAGCTGGCGCGCCGCTAACAAATCCGCATAGCGGCGGTTGGCGTATCCCAGGTGTGCGCAGTCTCGAGACGTATTATCGTAACGCTGGTAAGTTCCGCGCCGCAAATAGCGGCTACCAGTTGCAGCCTGGCGACGCTATTATGTACGACAGCGCCAGTCGTCATGGCGAGCACGTGAACTTTGTGCTCGAATACGACAACGGCAAAGTGACGACTATTGGCGGTAACGAGGGCGGCGTGATTAACATTCAACAGTCGGATCTCAGCCGCGACGGACCGATTCGCGGTTTTGGACTGCTAGAATAATGGCGCACATTTCAATTTCTTAACCGTATACGGTATGATAGAATTATGTTCAAAAAGTATATCAAGAAGAAGCTTCAAAAGTATGTCGTTAAGTACTTTGAGCTGCATCCACATGTCAGATTGATAGTTGTTGCTGGCAGTGTTGGTAAAACTAGCACCAAGCGTGCTCTCGGCGGGCTATTATCGCAGCGTTTTCGCGTCCGCATGCACGAGGGTAATCATAATTCAGAAGTGTCGGCGCCATTGGCGATTCTCGGCATTAACTTACCAGAGAGATTGCATAGCCCATTGGCGTGGCTAGGTGTTTTTAGGGCAGCGCATCGCCGCGTTTATAGTCCAGCGGATGTCGATGTCATTATTCAAGAATTAGGCGTTGACCATCCAGGCGAGATGATGGATTTTGGCACTTACTTGCGGCCGAATATTGCGCTAGTTACGGCGATAACACCTGAACATATGGAATTTTTTGGCTCAATTGAACATGTGGCTCAAGAAGAGTTATTTGTTGCTAAATTTTCTGAATATACGCTAATTAACCGCGATGATATTGACGGGCGGTTTGCGGATTTCTTGGAATCGGCAAACTTTAGTACTTACGGCACGACTGGGCTAGCAGAGTTTCGTTTTGAGCAGCAACAGCTTGACGAAAATGGCTATAGCGGCACGGTTATTGCCCCTAACGATATTCGTTTTCCCGCTACTATTAAAGTAGTGGGCGAGCATAGCTTGCGCCCGATCATGGGGGCAGTTGGCGCGGCGATGATGCTCGGGTTGCCAGTGGAAGACATTATACGCGGACTGTCGCTCCTCAAGCCAGTGCCGGGGCGGATGAATCTGCTGCGCGGCATTGGTGGCGTGACTATTATAGACGACACTTATAATTCTAGCCCGGCAGCGGCTCAGGCGGCGCTGCGAACTCTATACGAGTTCACGGATGTACCGAGTCGAGTGGCTGTTTTTGGTGATATGCTAGAGCTTGGCGGCAGCAGTCAGGCCGAGCACGAGAAGCTCGGTCGCATGTGCGATCCGAATCTTTTGTCGTGGGTGGTAGTCGTCGGCGTGGCGGCGACGCAATACTTAGCACCAGCGGCCCGTTCGACAGGCTGCCAAGTTCATGTGGCGCGCAACGCTATCGAAGCTGGCGAGTTCGTCCGTTCAATAACCGAGCCGGGGACGGTAGTGCTGGTCAAAGGCTCGCAGAATGAAATATTCCTCGAAGAATGTGTTAAGGTGCTCTGCGACATGACCGAGGACGCTGAATTAGTCCGCCAAAGCGATAAATGGCTAGCTATCAAAGACAAATATTTCCAGCAATTTTAATCGTGTGTATAATAGGTTTAAGTTAAGGAGTAAAGGAGTAAGCTAGCAATGAAACAAGACGGTGCGCCAAAGAAGCCGAAAACCACTAAAAAGAGGGTTTCTGACAAGCCCAAAGCCAAGGTCAAAACCGAGACCAGTAAAAAAGCTAAAGTTTCAACAAGCACGACGACACCAGCGCCAGCGCCCGCCGAACAATCCGC
Organism: Candidatus Nanosynsacchari sp. TM7_ANC_38.39_G1_1; assembly: GCF_004138385.1. NCBI lineage: Bacteria > Candidatus Saccharimonadota > Candidatus Saccharimonadia > Saccharimonadales (SeqCode) > Saccharimonadaceae (SeqCode) > Candidatus Nanosynsacchari > Candidatus Nanosynsacchari sp. TM7_ANC_38.39_G1_1. The sequence goes on from NZ_PQNZ01000028.1 coordinate 3,931, forward strand.
TGCAAAATCCAATGCTGTGACAGAACGGCCAGCTGCTGCTCCAGCTACCGCTAACCAGACTGTGGCTCAACCTATAGCTCAGCCAGCGTTGCCGCCGCAGATGGCGATGGGCCAGCGAAAGTCTAAAGCAGGCTTGATTATTGCTATTTGCGCCGCAGTATTAGTTGTGCTGCTGGCGATTGCTGGCGCTACTGCTTATGCGTTTTATCAGAAGCCAGAAAACGTCTTGCTCGACGCGGTTAGCAAATTGCCGCTCGCTACCAAAGTCTCGACCAAAACCACGGTGAACTCAAACTTTTCTTATGAAGCCGACGGCGTGAACATTAAGTTCAAAAAATTTACATTTGATACTGGTGCTGAAAATACGCCGAAATTTGACGCAAATGCCGAGTTAGTTCTAGAGGTGAATGGCAAGGAGCTGTCTCTCAAGGCTAGCGGTTTGGCAACTGACAATGGTACAGTCTATTTCAAGGTTGACAATATCGTATCAAGCATCAAGGAAACGTTGTCTATTCTACATCAAAAGTTGCCTGCGCAAGCTGAAAAACATCTGAAAAAGATTGATGGCAAATGGGCAAAATATTCGCTAGCTGATGTTCGCAAACAGGACAAAAAATCAGCCGACCAGCTACAATGCGTGATTGATGCTTACAAAAAATACTCCAAAGACGATAAAGCTAAGCATCAAATCTCCAGTGTTTACAAAAAACATCCATTTATAATTATCGACAAAGAAGTTAAGTCGCAAAATGGTAATTTTGGCTACGACGTATCAGTTGATGACGACAAAGCAGAGGCTTTCTGGAAGGATTTTCGAGAAACCTCTTTCGCTAAGAGCATTGAATCTTGCGCGCCGAACGTTTCGTCTTCGTCGTCTGATACTTACAAGTCTGCCAAAAAAGCCAAATCAAAAGCTGACGCTACCATGACCGTTTGGGTATCGCAATGGTCGCATGAACTGCGCGGCGTTGACGTTAAGGCCACTAACCTTAAGACCGATAGCCGTTCCGACAAAAACTACAACGTCAGCGCCAAAACAGTTATTGATTTTAGCAAAGGTTCGCAGGTCGCTGTTCCAAGCGACGCCATAAGCGCTGAAGAGTGGGCAAGGGCAATCAGCCAATCTTTTCAGTCGGTAGCTGGCGGTAGTTATTTATCTGCGCCAACCGTTGATACCGATAATGATTTAGATTATGGCGATTACGACGATTAATTACTAGAACCAGCTATGTTTTATCTGTTATACTGATAGTTGATGAGACACTATAACCCTTCTGAAATTGAGCCGAAATGGCAGCAAATCTGGGCGGATGACCAGCGTTATCATACGAACGAGTCAAGCGCCAAGCCAAAATACTATGTGACGGGCATGTTCCCGTATCCAAGCGGCGCAGGCATGCATACTGGCCACTTTATGGAGCATTCCATTGTCGATGCGGTGGCACGTTTTCGCCGAGCGCTTGGCTATAACGTGATGTATCCGATTGGCTGGGATAGCTTTGGCTTGCCAGCCGAGAATTACGCTATCAAAACTGGCCGCAAACCTCGAGAAACTACCGCTGACAATATTGCGAATTTCAAAAAGCAATTGCGCAGTGTTGGTGCCAGTATCGATTGGTCGCGTGAGATCAATACCAGCGACCCAGAATATTACAAGTGGACGCAGTGGATATTTACTAAGCTGTTTGAAAAGGATTTAGCCTACCAGAAAGAATCGCTGCAATGGTGGTGTCCAAAAGACAAGACGGTTCTCGCCAACGAGCAAGTGATTGACGGCAAATGTTGGCGCTGCGACTCGGTGGTTGTCAAGAAATCTATGAAGCAGTGGTTCTTCCGGATTACCGCTTATGCCGAGCAGCTGCTTGCCGAGCTGCCAGAGATGGATTGGCCCGACAAAATCAAAATTGCGCAGACTAACTGGATCGGTAAAAGTGAAGGCGCTGAGATTACTTTTCAAGTTGACGGCAGCGATGATACGATAACCGTTTTTTCAACGCGTCCTGATACGATTTTTGGTGCAACCTTTCTGGTGTTAGCGCCCGAGCATCCATTGGCACGCACGCTGTTGACCGATGAAACGCGCGAATTAGTCGAGAACTATATTAATGATGCCGTCAAGAAATCAGAGATTGAACGCAGCAACGACACCAAAGAGAAAACAGGTGTTTTTAGCGGCAGTTATGCTATCAACCCGGCGACTGGCCAAAAGATTCCAATTTGGATTGCTGATTATGTTCTGGGGGGCTATGGCACTGGTGCGGTGATGGGCGTGCCAGCGCATGACGACCGCGACTTTGCTTTTGCCGAGAAATTCGAGCTGCCAGTCGTTGAGGTCATCGAGAGGCCTGAGGATGACATTGACACCGACGCTTGCTATCACGGCGAAGGGGTTTTGGTGAATTCCGGCGCTTTTGACGGTACGCGCAGCGAGGATGCTCGCGAGCAAATTGTCGCTTGGCTCGAGCAAGAGGGTAAAGGCAAGTCGCAAATTACTTACAAAATGCGCGATTGGCTGATCAGCCGCCAGCGCTATTGGGGCGCGCCGATTCCGATTATTTATTGTCCGGAGCACGGTGCAGTGCCAGTTCCAGAAAGTGATTTGCCAGTACTATTGCCAGATGTCGATGATTTCCAGCCGCGCGGCGATGGCAAATCAGTCTTGGCGGCGCAAGAAGACTGGGTGCAGACGACTTGTCCAGTTTGCGGCTCTCCAGCTCGGCGCGAAACTGACACGATGGATGGTTACGCTTGCAGTAGCTGGTATTTGCTGCGGTATACCGATCCGCATAATACGCAGCAGGCCTGGGCGCCAGACAAGGCAAATTATTGGGCGCCGCTCGATATGTATGTCGGCGGCGATCACGCGACGGCCCATTTGCTGTATGTGCGCTTTTGGACGCACGTCTTTAGCGAGCTTGGGCTGACAGATTTTGCCGAACCAGTAAAAAAGCTGGTTTACCATGGTTTGATTCAAGCCGAGGACGGCCGCAAAATGAGCAAAAGTCTCGGCAATGTCGTCGATCCGCTCGAAGTTATTAACGCTGGCTATGGCGCTGACGCCCTACGTACGTTTGAACTTTTCCTGGGTCCGATTAACGAAAACTCTAGCTGGAACAGCCGCGGCATTGCTGGTGTTTATCGTTTTCTTAATCGCTTGTGGACGCTAGTGCAAGAATTTGACGACAGCGACAAAACTGGTACGTCTGATGCTCAGAAGCTTGATGCCATTATTAATTCTACTACCAAGAAAGTCACCGATGACATTCATCGGCTTAGCTTTAATACGGCGATTGCAGCGCTGATGGAATGCGTGAATGATTTGTACAAATTGAAAGTGGCGGGCTACAGCGAAGATTGGCGCCCACATCTCAAGACGCTAGTGCAATTGGTACAGCCGTTTGCGCCGCACATGGCTGCCGAATTGTGGCAGCAGCTTGGCGAAACTTCGCAGCTTGATTTTGCCGCTTGGCCTGCCTGGGATAATGCTAAGATTGTTAGCGGCAGCTTGCTCATTATCGTGCAAGTCAATGGTAAACTGCGCGCGAAACTCGAGGTCGCTGCTGATGCTAGCGAAGAACAGATCAAGGATCTAGCGCTAGCCGACGCCAACGTCCAGAAATTCGTGCTGGCTGAGCCGAAGAAGATTATCTACGTCAAGGGCAAGCTCGTCAATATCGTGGCGTGATCCCGTCCTTGCAGACTCACAAATGGTAAGTAGCGGTTTCTGACTCTATAGCTATTACTTTGTTGGATTTTCGACGCCAACGGGCGTAACATCGACGGTGCCGTCACCGTTCAAATCGACATGATACATGATTACTTCTGTGTCTGGGTGTGGTACGACGCTGATTTCGGCGGCGGCTTCATTGATAACTCCGTGTTCTAAATCGTGCTGCGGGCCCGTCCAGCCTTGCTCTTGTCCGTATTGATCGACGTAGGCGGTAGCTGCTCCGTTGACGCTACTACCTTCTGGAACCTCTATGCGGACGATCGCCGATTTATCGAACTCCTCGGGGTGTTCGCTATATTCGTCGACCAACTCGACAGCTTTCTGTTCGGCTACAGCTGCTGGGTTAGGTGTTTCGGCACTGCTGGCTCCGTAGTCTCCGATACCGCAGCCTGTTAACGCTGCTGTGCTCAAACCTATAGCAACGGTAGTAGTAATTAATTTCTCGGATTTACCAACGTTTTGTTCATGACTCATATCTTTATTATAGCATAACCGATATAAAAAGTCAATAATTAAAATACGATAACACTACAATGTCAAATACTTGAGAAAAGCCTCGCTTTAGCGTATAATACTACTAAGTTTATACAAACCGAGAAGGAGAACATTTCATGGCACAGCCAAAGAAACAATCAAGTCCTCGCAAGACTGGCATGCGTCGCAGCCATCTTGTCGAGAAGTTAGCCAAGCGCGTTAACGGCCATTCGCCAGTAAAAGTGTTGATTGGCAAGAAAAAATCATCAACCAAGCAGAAATAACCGTTTCAAACAAAAACGGTGAGATAATAAAAGGAAACAAACGCGAATGGCATCGAATAGACACCTTGGTCGGATTGTTGCGCTGCAAGCGCTATACGAATTGGAATTGCGCCGGCAGTCTGGCGACAACAGTGCCGCGTTAGATGATATCTTGAAGCGCGATGTCGAGCGTTACCGTTCGGCGATTGACGACATCGCTTTCGTAGAAGGACTGGCTAGCGGTGTTGTTAGTCAGCAGGAGGAGCTTGACCGGCAGCTGCAACCGATTGCGCCCGAGTGGCCGATTACGCAGATAGCACGGATCGACAGGGCAATCTTGCGGATTGGCCTGTACGAATTACTGCATCATCAAGATACTGTGCCGCCGCGCGTCGCCATCAACGAAGCGATTGAGCTAGCCAAAGCGTTTGGTTCTGATAATTCGAGCAAGTTTGTCAACGGCGTACTGGGTACCGCTTATCGCAAATTTGTCGAGGAAGGGTCAGATAATGCCAAAGCCGAAGGCCAACAAAAGCAAGTTTGATCATATACGCAAATATTTAACAAAGTCGCGTTCGGCGTCTATCCAAGAAATCGTTCGCGAGCCGACTAGCGGCGGCGTGATTTTCCGCCACGGCGAGTCGGGTATCGAGATTTTACTGATTCAGGATGCCAAAGACCGCTGGACAATTCCCAAAGGCCACATCGAGGAGGGCGAGACAGCCGTGCAGACTGCTCGCCGCGAAATTGGCGAGGAAGCTGGCTTGCACGACGTCGATATGCTAGGCTGGCTGGGCAAGATTCATTTTCGCTATCGTCGCCTCGATAAGCTCGTCTTGATGACGACGCAAATTTATTTGGTGCGCGTTCGTACTAGCGGCGATGAAATCCAGAAAGAGGATTGGATGAAAGGTATCAAATGGTTCCCGTTCAACGAGGCGCTCGAGCTGATCGAATACGAAGACATCGCCAAGCTAATGCTGAAAGCTAAAACGCGGATCCGCCAAGAAAACTTATAAACTTACAAAATACGAAAAGGAGGAAAGATGAGTGGTATGCCAACCGGGCCGTACCAAGATTGGGCGAAGCAGAAATTAGGTTTTGAATATAACGATATTCAGCTTCTGATTACTGCTTTGACACATCGCAGCTACGTCAACGAGCATAAAAAATCGGTGAGCGAGCACAATGAGCGTTTAGAATTTCTGGGCGACGCCGTGCTAGAGCTGGTGGTGACGGATTATTTATATAAACATTATAGCGAGCCGGAAGGAATCCTGACTAGCTGGCGCGCGGCGCTAGTCAACACCACTAGCAACGCCAAATCTGGCGAAGAGCTTGGTTATGAGCCATTGGTGCGGATGAGCCGCGGCGAGAAGCATGGTTCCGAGCGGGCGCGCCATCAGATTCTAGCCAATGCTTACGAAGCAGTGATCGGTTCGATTTATTTGGAGCGCGGCTATGATTCCGCGGCAGCCTTTATCGAGAAGCATACTATCAGCAAGCTTGACGGCATTCTAGAGAGCGGCTCTTGGCGCGATCCTAAAAGCCATCTGCAAGAAATCAGCCAGCGCGTCGACGGCGCTACGCCAGTCTACAAAGTCATCGCCGAAGACGGCCCAGACCACGACAAAGTTTTCACGCTCGGCGCTTATGTCGGCGACAAACTGATGGGCAAAGGCATCGGCCCTAGCAAACAAACCGCCCAGCAGCAAGCCGCCCGGGCAGCGCTGGAAGAGTATAAGAAACGGCAATAAAAAAGCCTGTTTCCAGGCATAAAACTATTAACTAATTTGAAGTTGTGATTGCCCGCAGCCGGACTGCGCAGGAGCTCAAGCTCAACT
>NZ_PQNZ01000029.1:0-10140 GCF_004138385.1 Candidatus Nanosynsacchari sp. TM7_ANC_38.39_G1_1
TGGTGGGCAATAGAGGATTCGAACCTCTCACCTCTTCAACGTCAATGAAGCGCTCTAGCCAAATGAGCTAATCGCCCAACTGCACTTAATGGTAGCAGAAATCACTACGTATTGCAATATGACAGAATAGCCAGTAATATACTAAGTAGATGTTGACGGAGTCTAACCACCTCTTGAGTCTCGTGTTGGCGGTTGCGGCGCACGTAAAAAGTCGGAGCAAGAGTAATAGCCAAGGTGGAACCTCCCGTTTTTGGGACCGAGGCACGCGCGTAAAAACGCTTGCGTGCTTTTATATTTTCTAAAAAGGAGGTTCATTATGAACGAACAGCAATTACAATCAATGCGGCACAGTCTAGCGCATATTATGGCGCAGGCGGTGCAGCATTTATGGCCGCAGGCTAAATTCGGTGTTGGGCCAGCTATTGATAATGGTTTTTACTATGATATTGATCTTGGTGATGTAAAAATATCGGAGGATGATTTTAGCCGAATCGAGAAAGAAATGCGAAGTATTATTGCACGCGATCTGCCGTTTACGCGTCAAGATGTGCCGGTTGATGAGGCGATAACTTGGGCGAAAGAAAACGATCAGCCTTACAAAATTGAATTGCTTAACGACTTGAAACGGTCAGGTACGACAATAGCGAAAGATCTAGCGGGCCAGAAGCTTGGTTCTGCCAGCGACAATGAAAGCAAGGTTGACACTGTATCATTGTATTCGCAGGGTGATTATACTGACTTATGTCGTGGCGGTCACGTTGAAAGCACTGGCAAGGTCGGAGCTTTCAAGTTAATGCGCGTTGCTGGTGCGTATTGGCGCGGTAATGAGAACAACCCGCAGATGCAGCGTTTGTACGGTGTCGCTTTTGCGACTCAAGCTGAACTGGACGGTTACTTGGATATGCTAGAAGAGGCAAAGAAGCGCGATCATCGTAAGCTCGGTAAAGAACTTGATCTTTATACTATGTCACCGCTTGTTGGCATCGGTTTGCCGTTGTTTACGCCGCGCGGTACGGTTCTGCGCGAAAAGGCAGCGCAGTTATCGAACGAGCTGCGCCAAAAATACGGTTTCACGAAAGTTTGGACACCGCATATCACCAAGAAGGATTTATACGAAGCATCAGGACATTGGGCAAAATTTGGCGACGAACTTTTTTTGGTAACTAGCCAAGAGACTAGCGACAAGATGGCGCTCAAGCCGATGAACTGTCCGCATCATACTCAGATTTTTGCCTCGCAGCCGCGCAGTTATCGCGAGATGCCGATACGTTATTTAGAAACAACGACCGACTACCGCGACGAGAAAACCGGTGAACTAGGCGGCTTGAGCCGCGTGCGTTCGTTAACTCAGGACGATAGCCACGTCTTTTGCCGGCCTGACCAAATTGAACAAGAAATTAATAATTTGCTAGCTTGCGCGCAAGAATTGTACGATATCGTTGGTATGAAATTACGCGTGCGATTAAGTTACCGCGACGATGGCGAAGGCTATTTGGGCGAGTTAGAATTGTGGCAATCAGCCCAATCGCAACTCAAAGCTGCGGTTGTCGCTAAAGGTCTTGACTATTTTGAGCAGGAAGGCGAAGCAGCTTTCTATGGGCCAAAAATAGACTTCATGGCGACCGATGCGATTGGACGAGAACATCAGGTTGCGACAGTGCAGTTAGACTTTGTCCAGCCTGAACGTTTTGGCCTTGAATACATAAATGAGTCTGGCGATTCGGAGCGTCCAGTAATGATTCACAGTGCATTGCTTGGTTCAATTGAACGCTTTTTGAGCGTGTTCATTGAGCATACGGCTGGCTGGTTTCCATTCTGGATTGCACCTGAACAGGTTCGTATTCTTACAGTCAATGATACAGTAAATGACTATGTTGATGAAATTACATCAGTGCTAAAAACAGAGGTATTGATGCGTCCTATAAAATACAACGAAGTAAGATTCACAGCAGATACGCGTAATGAGTCGTTAGGCAAAAAAATCCGTGAGGCGACTGTTGTAAAAATTCCAGTACAAATTATAGTTGGTCCAAAGGATAAGGCTGCACGTGTCGTTAGCGTTCGTACTCGCGCGGGCGAGGAGCAGGTTTCTATTGATCAACTAGCTGAATACATTCAGAGCATCCAATAATGAAAAAATTAGCTGCCGCTGTTGAGCGCGATAATAAATTGCTAGCAGCAGCTGACGTAATAGATTTGCCGCTAGTCGTTATTGCTGGTCCGACTGCTAGCGGCAAAACTGAGCTAGCGATTCGGATCGCTAAAAAATTTAACGGTGAGGTCATCTCGGCTGACTCGCGAGCAATTTATCGCGGACTCGATATCGGTACAGCTAAACCTACGTCTGAAGAACAACAAGGGATACCGCATTGGGGCATTGATATGGTCGATCCAGGAGAGAGGTTTACGTCAGCAAATTTTAAGGTGTATGCTCAGCAAAAGATTAGCGAAATTCGTTCACGCGGGCATCTGCCGATTATAGCTGGCGGTACTGGTTTGTATATCGATAGCGTACTGTACGATTTTAAATTTACGGCATGTTCAAACAATCTTGATGAACGGCGTAAACTTGAGAATAAATCGTTAGAACAGCTTATATATCATTGCGAAAAAAACAACATTAAATTGCCGAAAAATATAAAAAACAGGCGACATATTATTAACGCTATTTTACGCAGGGGGGAAGATCCTCTCAAAAATGATAAAATAATTGCAAATACTATACTAGTAGGTATAACAACAGACAGAGACATCCTAAGAAGCAGAATTGAAGAGCGGGCAAAAAGTATTGTAAGCAATACTACAATAAATGAAGCTATACGCGCGGCAGAGAAGTGGGGCTGGTACAACGAGGCAATGACTGGGAATGTCTATCCGCTTATCAAACAATATCTAGATGGCACAATTAACGAGATTGAACTTGAGCGAAAACTTTGCGTACTAGATTGGCGATTGGCTAAGCGCCAGCTTACTTGGCTGAGGCGTAATAAGGATATTAAATGGTTTAGCATTGATGAAGCATGGACCTACATCGTGAACAATCTAGATAAGAGCTCTTAGATATGATACTCTTATACTAAAGGGTTTACGGCATGATTGACGCATTATTTGGTTCAAAAACGAGGGTAAAACTTCTGCATCTCTTTCTTAACAATCCTGGAAAGTCGTTTTATGTCCGCGAGATTACGCGGTTGATTGGCGAACAGATAAATTCTGTGCGCAGAGAGCTATCCAATATGCTTGATGCTGGTGTGCTGCTGAGTAATACAAACGATAATAAACTATATTACGAGATTAACCGCTCTTACATTCACTACAAACCGCTCAAAGAGATTTTTACTAATAATGATGTTAGCAAGCAAAAACCAAAAAGATTTTCAAAACAATCTGCTAGTAGCGAGACAGACGATTGGCGAATTGCTCTGGCGGCTTTGCCTAAAGCAAAAATTGTGATAGCAGCAGGCGCATTGGTTCGCGGTTCAGCGAGCAAGGTTGATTTGTTGATTGTCGGTAATGTCGAATCTAAACGTGTAGCGGATGTAGTAAATGGAATAGAAATAAAGGTTGGTAGGCAGCTAACGTTTAGTAGAATGCTGTACGACGAATTCTATTATCGCTTGAGCGTGCACGATAGGTTCATTAATGATATATTATCAAGCAGACACGAAGTTGTAGTAGATAGTGAAAATATTCTGCAGCGATAGAAATGAAGGAGGAAAAAATAGTGTTTGACATAGAATACAAAGGCGGAAACACGATTGTACTTTCGGGTAAAAAGACTACTATTATTACAGATCCGAAATTGTCGTTGATTGGACTAAAAGATGCCAAAACTACCGGTTGCGTTGAACTTGCTACCGAGGATCGCTTCGCTGTTAAGGCGGATGGTGCAAAGCTCGTAGTGAATGGTCCTGGCGAATACGAAATAGGAGATTTTGTTATAAAAGGAATTGCTGCTGTTCGACATCTTGATAGCGGCAGCAATGAAAAACTAGATACAATTTATCGGGTAGAATGCGGTAATGTTGCTATAGGTGTTATTGGTAACATTGAACCAAAATTAAACGATGATCAATTAGAAAGTCTTGGAGTGATAGACATCCTAATAGTTCCGGTCGGTGGATCTGGCTATACGCTTGACGCCACGAGCGCCGTGGCTCTGGTCCGCACTATTAGCCCGAAGGTTGTCGTGCCGATACATTATGCTGATAGCGGTATATCTTACGAAGTGCCACAGGATTCGGCCGAAGTTTTTGTTAAAGAAATGGGTGCGCCTGTCGAAAATGTATCTAAACTAAAAGTAAAGAATGACTCCTCGCTACCAACGGTATTAACGACGTATATATTGTCGCGAACGAGATAATATAGTCTAAGGTTAAATAATAAAATCCCCCTGTTGTAGGGGGATTTTACTTTGTGGCTTAGGCTGAAGCTATGATACCTTTTTTCTTGAGTGTGCGTATAGCCTTCGTTGAAAGTACCATGGTGATTTTTTTACCATTAACAACGAAAGTCTTTCTTTGAAGGTTGGGTTTGAACACTCGCTTATTGCGCTGCAGAGAGAAACTTACTTTGTTTCCGAACTGCTTGCCTTTGCCAGTCAGCTCACATCGTGCTGCCATTGTAGATTCCACTTCTTAATTACGGTTATTATCAATCTGTCCTAGTATACTCTGGTTTTGATTCTTCGTCAAGAGCTGGTACAATGATAAATTAGATGGATGTTCTGTATATAATTATTGTTTTGGTGGTGATATTTGTGTCGATGACGTTGCATGAATTAGCTCACGGCTTGGTGGCAAATAGTTTGGGTGATCGAACTGCGTATGATTTTGGCAGATTAACTTTGAATCCGATAAAACATATAGATCCGTATATGACTATATTACTGCCGATGATAATAATTATCACAAACATGACAACTGGGGCTAGCGTGCCAATCTTTGGTGGTGCAAAACCAGTACCTTTTAATCCAAGCAATATAAAGCATGGCGAGATTGGAGTGGCATTGGTAGCTATAAGCGGTCCGTTAGTGAACTTCTTTTTAGCGTTTGTAGCGTACGCGATACTTGTGGTCTCTAAGTCCGAGGCAGGTTCTTTGTTTAATTCTGTACTAACGGCTTTTACAATGGTGAATTTAGGGTTTTTTGCTTTCAATATAATTCCGATACCACCATTGGATGGATCGCGGGTACTGTATGCGCTTGCTCCTGACTTTGTGAGGAGTATTTTCGATACCATAGAGAGATATGGTGTTTTATTAATCTTTGCCATAGTTATGGTTGGCGGTTCGTTAATAGTTACTTATATGAGCTTTATAATAGTAAACATACTAAAAGGATTCTCTATCGTTTTTGGCGGGTAGTCGTGGTACAATATAATTAGCCTCTTAGGCACCAGCGTATATGATTTTCCTAACAAATCATTGATAGGGATCTCAACAGCAGTATTCTCGTGGGAATATTGTGAGAGAACCCACCTTGCAATAAGCGGGGAATATCAGTCGCTAGCCTGGAGGCTTTTTGTGATATAATTACGCTAGGCTATCGGGTAATCGCTGGTTCTTTGCAGAACAAGAGGAAAGTCCGGGCAGCGTAGGACATGGCAGTCGCTAACGGCGACCAGAGGTAACTCTAGGGAAAGTGCCACAGAAACGATACCGCTATCTCAAATCTGCTTTAATGTACGATGACTGATAGTAAGGGTGAAAAGAGCGGTGTAAGAGACCGTAGCCGACTATGGTGACATAGAAGGAGGGTAAACCCTGCCAGCTGCAAGGTGTATTATCGCATAAGTTGTTCGCTTGATAATACTAACATCCGCTTGAGCTGTGCAGCAATGTGTAGCCTAGATAGATGATTACCGATAACAGAACCCGGCTTATAGATAGCCTAATAAAAGACCGCTAGTTGATCTCGCGGTCTTTTATTAGGCTTAAGTTCTAAGTAGAAGAACTTTTATTGCTTTGTTGCTTCTTTGACGATCTCAGAAAAAGCTTCCGGCTCGTTGACGGCTAGGTCAGCGAGGACCTTACGGTTGATTTCAATGTTGGTCGCGCGAAGACCTGCTATCAATTTACCGTAGGTTGTGCCATTTTGGCGGGCAGCTGCATTGATACGAGTAATCCACAGGCTGCGCAGATCGCGCTTTTTGTTGCGGCGGTCGCGATATGCGTACTGCAAGGCGCGAATCACGGCCTGCTTAGCTAAGCGAAAGCTGCGGGTACGGTTATGCTGCATTCCCTTGGCTAATTTTAAGGTCTTCTTATGTTTCGCCGAAGCGGCGACTCCTCGTTTGACTCGCATATATTAGACTCCCAATGCTCGCTTAACGTTTTTTGCTATGCCGCCTTTAATAATAGCGCTGGTATTAATATTTCGCTTGCGCGACTTGCTTTTTTTGGATAGCATGTGGTTCCCGAATGCGCGGCGACGGGTAAGTTTGCCGGTACTGGTTAGCTTTATGCGCTTAGCAGTGCCCTTGTGGGTCTTCATTTTTGGCATTATTTACTCCTTATTACTATGCTGAGATTTCTCCCGGCCATCGTTGGTTTTTGTTCGAGCGTAGCTTCGTCTTTTAGCTGTTCCATCATCTTGTCTATCAAGTCATAACCTAAGTTTTTATGGGCTATTTCTCGACCGCGGAAGAAAATAAGGATTTTTACTTTATGTCCGTCCGACAAGAAAGCGCGTATTTTGCGCAGCTTGATCTCTAGATCGTTACTACCGATTTTCAAACCAAATCGCATTTGCTTTAGCTCGTTGGCTTTATTATTGCGCCGTGCTTTTTGCTGCTCCTTCATCTTCTGATATTGATATTTTCCCCAATCAACAATCTTAGCTACAGGAGGGTTAGCTTTAGGCGATATTTCTACTAAATCAACGCCTGCTTTTTGTGCAATATCTAGAGCTTCTCTTAAAGACATAACGCCAAGCTGCTTACCATCAGCCCCGATCACGCGAAGCTCATTGCTGCGGATAGCGTTATTTATGCGAGTTGAATTATTAATCGTAGTTCTCCTTTAGAACAGTTGTTTTACTGAGTCTATACTCGCTGTACATGGTAACAAATTACCGATAATAAATCAAGCTCGTTATCGGTATTGGAGAGCTTCTGCGATATGTGCAGCTTGTATTTTGGCGCTATTGTCTAGATCTGCAATAGTGCGGGCGACACGGATGATTTTGAAATAGCTGCGTGGGCTCAAGCTCAGTTTATCCGAAGCCTGTGACAACATATTTTTTGATTTATCATCAAGTTTAGCAAATGTATTTATTTCTCTATTTGTTAAGTTGCTGTTGTATTTATCGCTACAGTTGTATCTTATTGATTGGATATTGAGGGCACTCTGAATCAAGTTTGATGCAGTTTTATGTTGTTTACAAGACAACGAATTATACGAAGACAATGTACTGTTCGGTACGCGTGAGACGTGTACGACTAAATCAATTCTATCCATAAGCGGACCCGATAGTTTGCGTTGATAATTAGCTATTTGCGCTGGAGTGCAGGAGCATTCTTTGGTTTGATCGCCAAAATACCCGCAAGGACAAGGGTTCATGGTAGCAACCAGCATAAAGTTGGCGGGGTAGGTGGCACGCATACGCGATCTGGTAATAGTGACTTTCTTGTCTTCCAGGGGTTGTCTCAGGGCTTCAATAGACGAATGCGAAAACTCAGGTATTTCATCTAAGTAAAGTACTCCTAGGTGCGCTAGGCTAATCTCGCCAGGTTTCGGACTTGATCCGCCGCCGATAAGCGATGTCTGGCTAGCTGTGTGATGTGGGGAACGAAACGGACGCTGACGGATAATAGATTCTGTCGAGGAACCCTCTATGCTGTATATTTTTGTAGCCGCTAACATTTCTTCAGGCGAGAGCGGAGGTAGTAGGTTAGGTAGGGTTTTTGCTAGCATTGATTTTCCGGCTCCTGGAGGTCCGGATAACAATATATTATGATGTCCTGCCGCTGCGATTATGAGGGCGCGTTTTGCTTGTTCTTGACCAGCCACTTCATCGAGCAGGGTTTGTTTGTTGGGCTCGCTTTCTTCTAAATAAATGTGCGGACAAACAGCATCCTTGGTGATGATTTTTTCTTTCTTTAAATGCAGGTAAAGCTGCTTGATATTATCTACAGGTATGATATTTATGCCGCCTACGAGAGACGCTTGATTAGCGTTATTAGAGGGTAAGTATATAGTATTAATACCAGATTTTTTTGCGGTTTCGGCGATATTGATAGCGCCGCTAGTGGGGCGGATGTCTCCGTTGAGCGCTAGCTCGCCAGCGAATATAGAATTTGCAACATCCTGTTCGCGGAGTTGTCCGGCTGATAACAAGATAGACAAGGCGATAGGTAGGTCATAATGTGTACCTTCCTTTGGAATTTCGGCAGGCGCAAGGTTGATGGTGATACGTTTAGTTGGGTATTCTAGGCCAGAATTGACGATGGCGCTGCGGACTCGTTCTTTAGATTCGTCGATTGATTTATTACCGAGACCAACTATGCGTATACTAGGCAGCCCATTTGATATGTCACTTTCTACTTCTACGATACTGCCATCGTATCCAACGGGTGAAACCGTAAGGATTTTAGCGGTTGATGCCATGACCATATAGTTAAAAGTTAATCATACTATACGGATGATGTAAATAAGTGATATAATGTCAAGAGTAACGCGGGGCTGATATAGCGTTCGACGTAGAGAATTTAACAGGTTGTTTTGCGTACCGACTTCTGACGTTATCAGAATTAATAGTTGCAAAATTTGCAAACAAAGCGAAGGCGTTTGTTGCATCATTGATGCCACGGCAGACAGCCTTTGCGCTAGCTGCGTAATATTACTGGCAGCCGCATCCGCCTAGACTCTTGCTATAGGCTAGGTGTGTCGTATCTAGCAAGATCGGTTAATTGATATTTCTGCTATATCATTAATTAAGATTTTAAGCAGATCGCTAGTTCGTATGTTTGTCTAGCTTTGAGCGGATAAGCGATTATTTAACGAGTTAGACTATGTGCGTAGACAAACAACAGGTTACTCTGCGGACCCGGGGGCAGTACCCGGCAGCTCCACCACATCGTTTGCTGTAGAGCCTTTCGGGCTCTTTTTGATTTATGCGATAAAAAAGAATGACTACCTGCGAGTAGTAGTCATTCTAATGGTTGTGGAGTTTTCTGAAGTGTTTATTTCTGGTTCCTGTATAATTTTTTTATTCAGGAACTATCTCTATAGTAATGTGAAAATCTGCTTGTGTCAATGTTTTTTAGCAAGATTGCTAGGTAAAAAATACCACACTAGATAACGGGATAATTAGAGCAAATAAATGTGTTTTATGCCTTGAAACGATACGATAGATATGTTGATTTGTAATTCTGTAAATATCGGTTAGCAACTAACGACTGAATGTAGAGAGGGCTGTTTCTGGTGAATAGCTTAACAGAATTATCACCAGAAATTTTATCGTATGGTGCAGGGAGGTCTAACGTGTAAGGAATGCGGAGGCAAGGAAATCTGCACCTTAAGCTGGTGCTGGCAGCATAAATGTGGCGTCGGCAAAATAAAAATAATTCTATGCTTATCGTGTCCAAATGTTAGCGATTGGCTAAGGAGGCTCAGGCCAAGCTCTTCCGGCTTCATAGACAAGTTATAGAAGGCGATACTGAAACTGGCGGTGACTGTTTTTGGCCGACGAAGTTTGACGGTTAGAGATCGGTCATTGGCGCTATTAGCCCAGTAGGTATTACGTGTACATAGATCGATATGCTGGGTTGTTTCTGATTCTGGTTCGTTGCTGGATTGTTTTACTATACGTACGGTACATACAGTACATTGCAGGACAGATTATATAAGTAGATTTTCTTCATCGCGTGAACACCGGCCTTTTATGATATTGATATAATTTTTGCCATGCTGTATGTATAGTTGTCGCATTTCGGATGTCATAAAATATACTGAAGATTTTGCTTAGTTTTATATAAACGTTAATTATATAAAGGATCTTTGAACACAAATAGTGCAATGAATTTTAATGAAAAATAGTTTGTATAAATATACCGTAGATAGCCGTTTGTTATAAGTTAAATTCGCAGTGTAGAGCCTGATGTAGTGTTGTATTTTTTAAATTCGATATGATCTAAAGT
>NZ_PQNZ01000003.1:0-24840 GCF_004138385.1 Candidatus Nanosynsacchari sp. TM7_ANC_38.39_G1_1
GCCATAACCCTCATAGGCAATTTCTTCCAGCGCCGCTGCGCTTTTATCAGCCACACGGTCAATCGCTCGCTGGATATTAGCGCTCGGCATATTGGCGGCCTTGGCTTTTTCAATGGCCATTGCCAAACTTGCGTTCAATGTTGGGTCGGTACCGCCGCGGGCAGCAATTGCAATTTGATTACCCAACTTCGTGAAAATCGCACCACGCTTCGCATCAACAATCGCTTTCTGCCGGTGCGTCGTTGCCCATTTACTATGTCCTGCCATGTATTTCTCCTACCGTTTATCTATATTCAATCTGTTAGTATTATATATCAAATACAGACGTGAGACAATTTACCGCGCACAAACTACTGGGCAATCTATCATAAAAGACTATGCTTTAACTCGCACGAAAATCATTTCATGCTCATCATTAGTCGGATTATGTATTGTATGCTGTGTGTCGGGAGGAAAAATAAAGACATCGCCAGGATTATAATCATATGTACCGTCTTCATCTGAAACCATACCACTACCCTTCATGACAATCATCGTCTCTTCCACACCAGGATGATCGTGCCAGTCAAACGTTGCACCACCGGGCAGATAGCCATGAGTGATTGCCTCAAAGTATCGGCTCGTTGCATGACTTGCGTCTGCATACACCTTTCGTGCCCCGCTCCCTCCGTGTGCTGATTCTTTTGGTATATCACTTGCTTGTCGCTTAATGATCTTCATGTGATAATTATACCACACTACTCGACTATATTTACCCTCCCAAGGTTCAATTTCGTCTGCTTTTTCATCCACCATATAGCACCGATCATCATCACATACATCGCACCGCATTGCCACCAGGTGATATTCACCTCCATCTGCGCCCATTCCAGGCTCGCCAGCCAGTTGGCCGCCTGAATCATATAGCCCAGCAGCCAGGTTGTCGGCAGGGAAATAGCCGCGCCAATCATCGGCACTACCGCCAGCATGCCCGATGCAAACGTCAGCAGCATCGCCAGCGGCACGAACGGCAAAATCAGCATATTAGCGATCAGCGCTACATTACTAACCACGCCGAAGCTCATCATCAACAGCGGCAGTGTTGCAAGCTGCGCCGACAGCGTCTCAACCAGAATTTGCCGAAACGTTCCAGGTTCTTTATCACCAAAGAAATACTTGTGCAGCAGCGGCGCCAGGATGATCACGCCCGTAAACGACGCGAAGCTCAGTTGCCAACCCAAATCGCCCCAGCCAAATTGCGGATTGACCATCAGCGTAATCGCCGCCGAAACTGGCAGCAGTACTAGCGGATGAATCGTCCGCCCATAATACCAGGCCGCCAAACTGAGTCCCGCCACCAGCCCAGCCCGCGACATGCTCGGACTCAAGCCCGTTACCGCCATAAAGCCAATAATCATCGTTGCCGCACTGAGCATTGCCAGATATTTTGACCGCTTGGCAAATAACCGCCGCGCCAGGCGTACCAAAATCGTCAAATTGTAACCGCTAGCCACCACAATGTGCGTCAGACCAGCAATCTTCAAATTATCGCTCAGTTCCGTCGGCATGGCTCGCCGTAGCCCCAACAAAAACCCCAAGCCCAGCGCCGACTCAGACTCCGGAATATGCCTGCGCACTCGCTCGGCGAACCAATCACGCGCCCCGACCGCCACATCGCCAGGAACTGGACGCTCAACGCTGCCAATTTTCGCTCGATATATACTCGCCGAAAAAGCACCAAATCCTGCCGTCAATTTTCCTTGTATCTGGACGATGTCACTGCGTTTGATGGGGCGCTTGTCGGCCGTCACCACCCACAATTGCCCCGCCAACTTTTCGCCATTGATCCGTAAATCGCTCAGCCGCAATATCGTTTGCCCCTTTTTATCAATGTCGGGGTCTTCCAAAACGCGACCCTGAATAACGGCAGTCTTACCAATCAGCGAATCGTACACCTCCAAACCAGCTCGGCCCAGCTCACCGCGCCATAGCCCGACTAATCCGCCAGAAATAAGTGCCACAATCACCAGCACTCGCCACCGCCAAACCATCACCGCAGCCATCAACCCCAGCCCAAGCACTAAGGTCGGCCAGTCAAGCACTATTGACCGCGGAACACGATGAATAGCAATAACGCCAACCGTCAACCCCAAACACCACGCCGCCACCAACCAAGAAATATGAATTTTCTCAAATAGGCGACTATTCATAGTTAAAGTATAACCAGATTATAGATAAGAAAAAAGACTCCAGATAAGGAGTCGATTTCAACATTGGAGGGCCCACCGGGGCTTGAACCCGGGACACCCTGCTTAAAAGGCAGGTGCTCTAACCAACTGAGCTATGGGCCCATCAAGAATGAACTTTTTCATTCTAGCACATAAACCACGGTATATCAATGCTTCTTTGGGCCGGGCTTGGACTTTGTTTTAACAGTGTGCAGTAAAAATAAATCCGCCAGTCCCATCCCCAAGCCTACGGTAATAATATATGGGCGCCAGGCAGTCAACTGCTGCACTATTGTTTGCGCCGCGCCATCAACCGCAAGATATTTTGCTAATACACTCACCAATAGCGCCGCTACCAACAAGGTGACGACAGCCGCTGCCACTAATTTTTCATGCTTCTTGTGATATTTTGGACCGCCAACCATCAGCATCCCCATGGGTACGAGCAACAATATCAGCGCTGCCACCACGCCATCAGGCAGCCACGGTAGATTGATACCGACACCGCCCAAAATGACGCGCACAGCTTCCATCCACAATTCCACAAAAATATATCCAGCAGCAGCCGCTAGGGTCAGTGGACCGATGCGCCTACCTGTCACCAACACCGCCACAAAGATCACCACCAGAACCGCTACGAGCAATACTGCTACGTTCATTGCGTCGCCTCGGTTGTAAACTCTACTTTGGTGCCTTTGACGATGCTCGACTTCTTGGCCACACCAGCAGCCACTTCCAGAACGTAGCGCGCCGGCACTTTGGGCTTGTATATTTCATACGGCTCAGCATCAGGCTGCACTTCATGCTCAATATGTACTACTTTTTTGTCTTTATCTAGCCAGATGATATCGAGCGGAAAACTCATATTGCGCATCACCATTTCCCACTTATCATCACCCTCAAATTTAAATAGCATTGCTTGGTTTTCCGTCAGACCAGACCGATCGCTCAAACCCTTGTGTCGCTGCTCAGCCGTTTCCGCAAGCTCAGCCTGCAATGTCGCCTGGCCAGCCCTGACCACGACTGGGAGAGGTTTATTGACATCGCACAGCAGAGTATAGGCACCGTAAGCGATCATCACAATGATAATGACCATGATACATCGAGAAATGAAATGATGCCCCTTACGAGCTGTCTGCATAAGCTCCATAGCTCAATTATACCACTTATGTTTTATATATAAACCACGGGCTAATCAGGAAAACAAGCCGCGCTTTTTGGAGGTGTTAAATTGTTCCAAAAGTTCACGTTGTTTTTTGCTCAATTTGGTTGGCGTATCAACGATGATACCAACGATGTGTGGACCACGAGCGTCATTTCTCAGGTGCGGTACACCATGTCCTGACAGTTTAAAATCAGTACCGCTTTGGGTGCCAGCTGGAACTTTCATGCGCACCACGCCGTCCACCGTTTCAACATCAATTTCCGTACCCAACGCCGCATCGACCATGGAAACATGCTCTTCGGAAAGAATGATGTCACCTTCACGAGTAAACTTTTTGTGAGCTTTGACTCTGATTTGAACGTACAAGTCTCCTCGCTCACCATCTTGAATCGCTTCGCCATGTCCGCGCAAGCGAATAGCCGCGCCATCATCAATACCTGCTGGAATTTTGACCGTAATTTCACGGTTGTTACGCGTCGTTCCTTTGCCGTGACAAACTGAACATTTCTTTTCAGGAATTTTCCCTCGACCATTACAGGTTGGGCAGGTGATGGCTTGTTGAATTTGTCCAAAGATGGAATTCATCACCCGCATCTGCTGACCAGACCCCTTACAGTCATCACATGTTTTCAAACTATATCCAGGCTCAACGCCCTCACCCTTACAATGCTCACATTCATCATCCATCGTCAGGCTAATTTTTTTCTCAACGCCAAATACAGCTTCTTCAAAGGTCAAAGCCACTGTCGTTTCTACATCACGACCGCGCCGTGGACCACCTTGTCGACCAGCACCACCAAAGAACTGACTAAAAATATCACCAAAACCGCCACCAAAATCAAAGTTGACGCCTTCTGCACCAAAGCCGCCAAAGCCTTCAAACGGATTGCCGCCAAAACCACCGCCCGAAGCTCCGCCGACACCGGCATGGCCAAATTGGTCATATCGCTGTCGCTTTTGTTTATCCTTCAGAACTTCATAGGCCTCATTGACCTCTTTGAACTTCTCTTCATCACCGCCTTCTTTGTCAGGGTGATATTTCACCGCAGCTTTACGAAAAGCCTTCTTAATCTCATCTTCAGAAGCGGTTTTAGACACACCTAGCACTTCATAATAATCACGTTTGGTCATATATTCTATTGTACGGTTCGTTAGCACTCGTGTCAATAGAGTGCTAGTTAGATAGCCAATTTANANAATCTTTTGACTGAATATGCCAGTAAAATAAAAGAATATCACAATTAGGTAATTACCAACTTGTTAACACCTAATGAGTAGTTAGTAATGGATATTGGAAAGACAGAATATACTGTAGGCGAAATGGTATCAGCTATCTAGCGTTCGGGTGTAGTATAATGATTTTCATGTCAAAAATCACCAAAGGACATATCATCACGCAGAATTTAGATGGCACGGATCATCTGGATTGTCTGTATCGCATTTCGCTCAAAGCATTGATTTATAACGACGCCGGGCAGATTTTGGCCGTCAAGGAAATCGATCGGACGTATTGGGATTTGCCTGGTGGTGGTATGGATTTTGGCGAGACGATTGAGTCGTCACTGAAACGTGAGCTGTACGAAGAGGTTGGTTACAGGGGTGGTTTGCGTTATCAACTTTTTGACGCGTCGGACGAGATGTATATTGAGCGGATTGATGCTAATCAAATCTGTTTTTACTGCCGCGTTTGGCCGGAGAATTTTGATTTTATACCGGGTGAAGAGGGTGATGAAGTGAAGTTTGTCGACCCTGAGGAGTTGTTGCTTCAGAATAGCGAGGTTGACGCGCCAGAACGGGCATATGGAGCGCATGAGAAATGGCAGGAGCTATACAACAGGGGCATTTACAAATAGTACGCAGCGCTTAGATTGACATTAGCCAAATATTATAGTAAAATAAACCGCATGACAAAGGAATTATTAAGTAACTCCTGTGATTACGATACGGGTAGTCCAGAGTTTATAAGCAAGACCGAGATCAAGCGGATAATTATGGAGGCAGTCCGTGGGCGTCTTGAGTCCGATGGCGTGACCGTTGCACCCGTGATAATCCGTAGACGGTTAATGTATGATGCTACCACTGGGGAGGAGTGGCTTATAGGTCCGGAGTTAGAACCTGTAGAATGCGAAGGCCCTCTTATAGTTGAAGGTCGTCATAAGATGAAAGACTTGCCGAATGGCAACACTGTTATGGAGCATCCAGAACGTACGCATTTGGATCGTGCGATTTATAATGCTATGACGGGTCGCTGCGAGAGGGCCTTTAGTCCCGATGATATTAACGTGCTTAGTGCTGGATCCAAGAGTCTAATTAGTGCCCTGAATCAAGCTGGCTATGAGAAGGGGGGATTTGAATTGGGACAAGAGATGCCCTCTTTCCAATTTGGAGATGATAGGAGCGAGGATGGTGAATTGCCTCCAACCAGATTATATTTACATCGCACGGATCTATTATCATTGCAGATGGTAGCAGACCTTGTAAATTCAGGTGCTCGTCCGGACTATGGAAAACTTTGGGTTCCATATAATCAAGAGGGTCCACAGCGGTATCGCCAGGATACGCTTATTTTGGGATTCTCAGAGTATCGTGATTTGAAAGAAACAATTGAACTACTGCGCGAGAGGTTTTCGTGGGACGATGGGGCCTGTATAGGTGCCGGTGAGACACTTTATGGTCTGAAGGTTGCGGGTATCCCAGGCGCCTATATAGGGCAGACCAAGTATGGAGGAGACTCATTTAACGGCGAAATGACACAATATTTTGAAGAGGCTATCCAGCGCTCATGTGAGGATATCAAGCAGCCACAAACTGGTGAGGTGCTGACGGATGAGTGGCTGGATGCTATGGCGCGGAAAACGACAGATATACTAGGGTCAACTATGTCAAAGAATGGACGCACCACCCACCACGCTTTGATTGATTCAGATATGACTGCAGATTTGATAAAGCTTGCTAGCAGCGTAGAATAGGGGAAGTGAATTGCAATAAAATTATAATTTTGTTATAATGTTTGCATGACAATCACTACAATTCAGAAGGTTATCAAGATTGGTTCGAGTCGCGGCGTGACGTTGCCGGCTAAGCAACTACGGGTGCTGGGCGTTCGTGATGGGGATGAGATTGAGGTTACGATACGCAAGCGGACGGTGGCGGCTGATGGCGATGAGGTGTTAAAGGTTGCAAATTCGCTCCTTGAGCGATACAAAGAGGATTTTTCTCACTTGGCGAAGCGCTAATGGTTAGTTTAACTCTCGAGCAGATTTTGCAACTTCACGCGCTGGTGCTTATTAGAGATGGCGGCTCAGATGGTGTGCGTGATATTGGTCGGCTAGAATCCGTGGTGTCGGCGCAGCATCAGGTGGTATTTGGCGAGGAGTTATACGCAACAGTATTTACCAAGGCAGCGGCGTTGATGCGTGGGATTATTGGCGACCATCCGTTCGCTGATGGTAACAAGCGTACAGCAATGCTCGCTGGACTGACTTTGCTGGAGGTTAATGGGTATAATTTTACAGCACAGCGAGGTGAACTAGAAAATTTCGCTGTCCGCATCGCGACCGATCATCTCGATATTGATGCGATTGCTGATTGGCTGGAGCGTCATTCGCGGGAGGTATCGATGGTTTGATAACAAGGAATTTTAGTGGTAAGTAGGGTTTCTACGAGGTTCCTCGCCGCCTGATAGAGATGATATACTAAGGTTCATGACTATTATCTATATCGCTCGCCACGGCCAGAATGAAGACAATGTGCGCGGAATTTTGAACGGCCATCGCGACCTGCCATTGACCGATTTGGGACGCCAGCAAGCGCGGCAATTGGCGCGTCACATCAAGGATAGGGAACTAGTTTTTGACGCGGTGTATGCATCGCCGCTTGGTCGAGCTTTCGAGACGGCAGCGATTGTAGCGGCGGCGCTGGGTCTTGCCGAGCCGATAGTTCACAACGATTTAATCGAGCGTGATTTTGGCATTATGACTGGTAAGCTGGTCGCTGATATTGAGGAAATTTGCGCGCCGGACATCATCAAAGCAGAAAACGTGACCTATTTTTTGCATCCTGACGGCGCTGAGACTTTTCCTGAGTTATTGGCTCGCGGCCAGCGGGTGCTTGATTTCATGGCGCATCAACACCCAGATCAAACGGTGTTGTTGGCTTGCCATGGCGATATCGGCAAAATGATATATGCTGCAGCAACCAGCACGCCATGGCGGCAGGTCTTAACCGATTTTTACTTTGGCAATACGGATATTATCGGTCCAGTGGACGTGTCCTAAACGTGATATCATTTATATATGAGAGAAATTGAGATAAAAGTTAGATTGCAAGATAAAGAAGGGTTGTTGGCTGCGCTGGCGGGTAGAGGCGTTGCTCTCGGCGAGCCAGTGCATCAGCGCGATCAAGTGTTTGGTCTGCCAGGAGAAGCTGGCGGCGACGGCAATACAGTGCCTTGGCTGCGGGTGCGTACCGAAACGCATGGACAAGGAGAAAATGAAACCAAGCGGACGTTATTCACTCTAAAACGATCAGTGACTGGGCAGTTGGATAGCATTGAACGCGAAACAGAAGTTGGCGATCCAGACGTCATGATCGCTATCGTCAAGGAGCTAGGTTTCGTGCCATTTTCGGACATATCAAAGACTCGCCAGACTGGCAAACTGAACGATGTGGAAGTATGTATCGACTCGGTGGAAGGCTTGGGCGACTTTATGGAATTAGAGCGATTAGCTGGCGAGAACGCCGACCCTGCCGCTATAACCGATGATCTGTGGCGCATTATGGCGGAACTGGGTATCAGCCGTCAAGATGAGGTGACTGACGGTTATGATATTTTGATGAAAAAGTTGAGGGCATAGTGTAATGACCGAACGTGTTTTGCCGAAAGGTGCTCGTCTGATTCCTCGGGAAGCAGGTTGTGTTTTTAGAGGTGAGATTTATGAAGTACATCAATGGCCGCAAAAGATGCCCGATGGTAGCGTAAAAACTTTTGAAATGCTGCGCCGTCCAGATACTGTGATGGTCATTGCGCTCGATGAGGCTGGCGATGTGCTGGTAATCGACGAAAAGCAACCAGGCGGGATTGTCCGCAAGAACCATTTGCCAGTCGGCCGGGTTGACTCTAGCGACGAGTCGGTATTAGCAGCGGCGCAGCGCGAATTGAGAGAAGAAACAGGCTGTACTTTTGCTAATTGGAGACTGCTTGATGTCGTGCAGATGGATAAGAAAATTGAGTGGTTTACCTATTTGTTCCTGGCTACAGGGGGAGTGTTGCATCGAGCAGCGCAGCATCTTGATGCTGGCGAAGATATTACGGTTAAATCAGCACCCTTGGCAGAAGTGCTGCATCAAGACAACGTGCTCCGGTATTTTCCGTGGCTTCGTTACGTTGAGTCGGCCGAAGATTTAACGCCTCGTGATTTTTGACGGTAGCTATTGAGCTTAAAAAGCGTTATACTAAGGGTTATGACAAAACCTTTTCTTCTTTTACAATCCCGTCCTGAGGACGAAGCGTCTGACGACGAATATGCAGCTTTTTTGAAATTTGGCGGTTTGCAGCCGGAGCAGTTGCAGCGCTTGCGGCTTGACCGCGGCGAGTTCTCGCCAGTTAATTTGGATGATTATAGCGGTATTTTTATGGGCGGCGGGCCGGCTAATTTTGCTTATCCGCCAGAGGAAAAATCGCCGGAACAATTGCAGTTTGAAGATTATATCATGCCGCTGCTTCGCCGGATTGCAGCCGAGGATAAGCCGTTTTTAGGCACTTGCTTGGGCGTGGGGGCGCTGGTGACGGCGCTGGGCGGTCGGACTGATTTCGATCATGGCGAGCCGGTTTGCGCGGTGGATATAAATTTGACGCCGGAAGCGCAGGATGATCCGCTGCTGGCTGGCTTGCCGGCTAGTTTTCGCGGCTTCGTCGGGCATAAAGAGGGGACAGACACGGCGCCGCCGAACAGCGTGGTGCTAGCGCGTTCTGCGACCTGTATACAATTGCTGCGCGCCGGGAAAAATGTTTATGCGGCGCAATTTCATCCCGAGCTTGATGCTGACGGCCTGGCGCTGCGGATTAATATCTATAAGCATGCCGGCTATTTCGCGCCGGAGGAGGCTCAAGATCTGATCGATGCAGCGTACCGCGAATCGGAATTGGTGACCGAACCGGTCAAGATATTGCGGCGGTTCGTTGAAAAATACGCGGAATAGTTTGACGCTTTCTAGCTAGACTGCGGAATTTCGTTATTAGCAAAAGGCCTCGGGTAATCCCGAGGCCTTCTTGACGGCCAAAGCTGAGAAAGGTTTATTCTTTCTTCTTGCCGCGTGATTTGACGGTAATTTTCTTTGGCTCTGGCGCTGGCGTGACTGGCACGGTGACTTTCAAGACGCCATCGTCCAGGTGTGCTTCAATAGCATCGGCGTCAGCGCGCTCTGGCAGCTGGACGCTGCGGTAGAAGCTGCTGCTCGACTCGCGTACGACGTACTTCTTTTCTTTATCTTCTTCTTTTTCGTGCCGTTGGGCTTGGATGACCAAGTTGCCGTTTTCGACAGAAATATTGACGTCGTCTTCACCGAATTTCGGCAAGTGAACCTCGACGACTAGCGCATTATCTTTCATGTAAACATCAGTGGTAGGCAAGCCGACTGAGCGCATTTGGCGCGGCATCCAGCTGTCATCATTAAAGAAATGGCGCTGCAGGGCATCCATTTCGGCAAACGGGTCGAATCGAACGAGTTTACTCATTTGTATTACTCCTTTCGTTTATGATTTGGCGAGCTTTTGCTCTACATTTTATTGTAATTGGTTGGCACTCGCGTGTCAAGAGTGCCAAACATAAGCAAAATAACAGTAGTCTAGTGTGCCTCAAAGATTTCCCTGATTTTTCCACGGCAGTACATACGCTATATATAGTGGCGCTATATATAGCGTATGTGTAGCTTTGCCTAAATACGGTACAATAGATGTATGGGATGGTTGCGTGATTTAGTTTTTGGCGAGCCGGATGGTGATGACGAATATTTGGCGCGTCTTAATAATAATGATATGGTCTCGCTGCAAGATAATCGCGGCAGTAGGGACGAAAATAACTTCGATAAAGACACTTCAGGGGTTGCTGCAGATACTAGGAAGTCAGACAGTAAGCCTCAGCCCGATCAATATCACTCGGCTAACGGGCAAAAAGTGATTCCCGAGATAGAAGTTGAGCGCACCGAGGCGCATCCGTCGGGCGACAATAAGTACCTCGAGGTGTGGGCGCATATTCGCAACCACGCGAGCTTTGACGTGGAGCTTGATAAATATGAGATATTAGGGCAGCGAGGTGACTTGAATAAATTTCTCAAGCCAGGCGAGATTTTTGAGCTGCGTTTATATCGCGGGCCGATGCCGCAGAGCGATTCAGTACGCAAAATGTATATTCAGTACAAGATCGTCGGTACAGGCGACTATTTTCAGGCTGATCACATGATAGAGTATAAATATGAACAAGATAATCGCGGCAACAAGTGGTATATGCCAGACGAGCTGAAACTGCTGCGGCCAGTCCGCGATATTTAGAAAGCAGGAAAGAAGTGAGAGTATTTTTTACAGACGGTAGTGCTAGCCCAAATCCGGGTCCAGGCGGTTATGCGGTAATTGAAAACGGCCAGCCGGTAGCTTTGGGTAGCGAAGACGGCCAGACGACGAATATTCGTATGGAAGGTCTGGCGCTGATTGCGGCTATGGAATTAGCTGGCGATGAGCCGTGCGAAATTCATAGCGATAGCGAATTTTGGATTAATGTATTGACTAAATGGGCGCCAGGCTGGGCTGCTAAAGGTTGGCGTAAAAAAGGCGGCGACATTAAGAATCTTGATCTCGTGCAGCAAGCGTACGCGCTTTACCAATCGACGCAGCCGAAGCTGGTTTGGGTACGCGGCCACGTCGGCCACGAGCAGAACGAGCTAGCGGATGAGTGGGCGAACAAAGCGCGGGCTGGCGTTCGTCTATAGCGAGAGCCTTGGCTGTTTTACTGTCGATCTAGATTTGGCGAGGTGAGGCGTGTTATAATGAACTTGTTAATAATTTAATATCCAGAGTGCGACGAGGGACTGGCCTGATGACTCGCCGGCAACCTGCTTTTACGGCAAGGTGCTAATTCCAGCCTGCTTGACCAGGAGAGATATTGTCTTTGCAGCTCCTTTCTTGGCCTTGTAGCGGGGCAGATAGAAAGGAGTTTTTATGTCTGTAGAATCTAATAATCAAGCAGTATATCGTACGGCCGAGAGCGTTTCGCCGAAACATCCGGACAAGATTTGCGACCAAATCAGCGATGCTATTCTGGACGCGTATCTTGCCAAAGACCCGCAAGCTCGAGTGGCGATTGAAGCTTGCGGCGGCCATGGCGCGCTGTTCTTAACTGGCGAAGTATCGTCGAGCGAGCTAGTTGACGTCAAGCAGATTGCGCGGCGGCTGGCTGGCGACGTGGAAATTATTGAGCGGATTGCGCGCCAGAGCCCAGAGATTGCTCAGGGCGTAGACGCGGGCGGTGCTGGCGATCAAGGGGTAATGATTGGTTATGCTTGTACTGAGACGCCAGAATTATTGCCGCTAGAGTATGCTTTAGCGCGGGCCTTGAACCGCTTTTTGTATGAGAAATGGCCGTATGACGGCAAAACGCAGGTGACAACCTATGACGGCCAGATTGCGGCGATTGTCGCCAGCTTTCAGAATGCGCCGCATGACGAGCTGGCGGTTGCGGTGCGGCAGTGGTTTGCGCAGCAAAAATATGTGGCAGGTGATTTTGATGGCATTTCTCTGCATATAAATCCGGCAGGCGATTGGCAAATTGGCGGTTTCGCGGCGGACGCTGGTTTGACCGGGCGCAAATTAGCAGTTGATAATTATGGCCCGCGGATTCCGCTAGGCGGCGGGGCGTTTAGCGGCAAGGACGCCACTAAGGTCGATCGCAGCGGTGCCTATATGGCGCGGCGGGTCGCAGTTGATTATCTTAAAAAGTTTGCAGCTCAGGAAGTGTTGGTGCGCTTGGCGTACGCAATCGGCCACGACCAACCAGTTGAGGCTACAGCGGTAGTTGACGGCGTTGAGAAGCCAATCGCAGGTTATGACCTTAGTCCAGCGGGTATTATTGATAAGTTGCAGCTGGCTCGTCCGCAATACGAACCAACAGCGCGCTACGGTCATTTTGGTAACGGCTTTGCTTGGGATAAGTAGTCTCGCGTCTTAAGTTGTATAATAAGGGTAGTGAAGCAAGATTTAGCCTTAGAAATATTATTGAGCGGCGAAAGCGCACTGCTGACCGGCCCGGCAGGAACGGGTAAGACTTTCGTGCTGAATCAATTCATCAACTTGAGCAAGTCTAGCGGCAAATATGTCTCGGTGACTGCGACGACTGGGCTAGCGGCGACGCATTTGGGCGGCGCGACGATCCATGCCTGGGCGGGTATTGGCGTCAGCGACCGCCTGCCGAATGGTTTTGCCGAGCATGTTAGCAAGACTCGCCGCGAAATTATCGAAAAAACCGATGTCTTGATTATTGATGAGATTAGCATGTTGCATGATTACCGCTTGGACATGGTTGACGAAGTTTGCCGTTTAGTACGCAAGAGAGTCGACGAGCCGTTCGGCGGCATCCAAGTGGTGCTGTCTGGCGACTTCTTTCAGTTGCCGCCAGTTAATCGAGCGCAAGGCCGCGAGGGCGGTTTTGTAGTGAATTCATCGGCGTGGCGCGAGCTTGATCCGACGGTATTGTATCTGAGCGAGCAGTTTCGCCAGCGCGACGGCGATACGCTGCTAGAAATCTTGACGGCGATGCGGGCTGGCGATTTGCGCCGCCGCCACGCCGAGCAGCTGTTAGAGCGGACCGAATATCAACCGCCAGCCGGAGCAGATCTGACAGAATTGCATACTGTGAATGTTGACGTCGATAGAATTAATCAAGCCAGGCTGGCTGAATTGCCGGGCGACGAGGTGTTGTATCAACGCCACACTACTGGTAGTAACAACTACGTTGATAATTTGCAGCGTAGCGTACTAGCGCCAGAGGTGCTGACGCTCAAAATAGGCGCATTAGTGATGGCGGTCAAGAACGATCAGGCGCGGCGTTATGCTAATGGCAGTATCGGCATGGTGGTCGATTTCGAGCCAGCGACGGATTATCCGGTAGTGGAGTTTCGTAATGGCCGGACGGTGACCATGCAGCCTGATACTTGGGAGTTGCGCGATGGTACGCGCAAACGAGCTAGCATTAGCCAAATTCCGCTGCGTTTGGCGTGGGCGATTACTGTCCACAAAAGCCAGGGTATGACACTGGATAGCGCGCGAATTGACCTGCGCAAAGCCTTTGTGCCGGGCATGGGCTATGTGGCGCTTAGCCGGGTGCGCGATATTGATAATTTGTATTTGACTGGTATTAACCGCATGGCTTTGCAGATGAGCGATGAAGCCTATGCTATTGACGAGCAGCTGCGCGCGCGGGCAGCAGATGATGCTAAAAAGTTCGCGCACTTACAACCAAAAGCCGACAAACGCGCGGCCGGTGAACTTAAGCCCGCCAAAAAAGCGAACAGCGCCAATTCTAGCTGGTCAGCTAAAATTGCTAAAATGCGCCAGACTTATCCTAATGCTTATAAACCATGGATTAAGGCTGATGACGATGAATTGCGCCAAATGTTCGTCAACGGCGAAAGTATTGCTGCGATGAGCCAGAAACTCGGTCGCCACCATGGTTCGATCAAAATGCGCTTGCAAAAACATTTTGGCGAAGATGCCGTGCAATAGTAGAATAGCGCCTAATAATTGTAGTAGAATATATATCATGAATAATGACCAATCAACACCGGCTGATGATCAGCCGCCAGAGCCAACCGATATTTTCCTCTGGGCGAACCAAGCTGATGCGCATAAGGACGAGCTCGAAATCGACTTATTCCTATTTACGAAGGGCTACACTGTCTACGCCACTAATTACGCCAAGGAGCTCAAGGCGCAGCTCAAGGTATTGTTCCTTTACGACATGATTAGCCAGGTACAGACTGGTGCTGCTACTGGCATGACAGTGCGCGACTTTGAAGCGGCGGCCGCTGAGGATAATGTGTTGGAGCGTACTACCTTGGACCGGGTAGATCACGCGCAAGAGGTGATTGAGCAGATTCGCTACGGCGAGGAAACGCTAGAGGTGTTCCGCGAAGGCGACCATGAGTTTAAGAAGGTCAAGGGAATCGTAGCGCGCTTCAGCCGCAAGGGTGCCGAGCCGTTTTTCGTGGCTAAGATTTTACCGCAGTCGCAAGTGCTTAAAGGCGCAACCGCTTGGATGTATAACGGCGATTCGTTTCAACCGTTCAGTGCTGATGTCGGCCTGAAAATCACGCCAGATAATCAAGTGTTGATTGCTGGCGGTGATATCTTTGCCTTTAACGAGTCGAAATTTATCCGTTTGTTTGGCTACGACGCTAAGCAGTTCGCTGTTGCCGAGGAAAAAATTGCTGAAATCGAGAAAAATTTCAAGTTAAAATTCCCTGAAGGTATGACTTTTGATGCGTTAGTGCGCGATACTAAGTCGCTAGTAACTAAGCTGCAGAAAGTTGAAATTGGTCTGGTGACGCAAGAGCAGGTTATCGAGCAGGCCGACGAAATGGGCCTAGAACTGATGACTGACGACGCTACTGGCCAGATTATCATTATGGATGCCAAGGATGCGGCTAAATTCGTTAACTTGCTAAATGATGATTATATGACTAGCGATATGACTGGTATCAAGTATGAATTAAAAGGCAAGAAGGAGCTGCGCGGCGATAGCGAAGCGAGCACGCCAGAAGGGGAATAATGAGCGAAGAGCATGGCGATAGCGGAGCAAAAATTGTAGTCATCGGCGGTGGCACTGGCAGCTTCACGCTGCTAACAGGTCTCAAAAAATACGTGTCTGATTTGACAGCGCTGGTCAATATGGCAGATGATGGCGGATCAACGGGACAGCTGCGCGACGAACTGGGCGTGCTGCCGCCGGGCGATGTGCGGCAGTGCTTAGTAGCGCTGAGCGATAGTCCGCGGGTGCGCGATTTGTTTAATTATCGTTTTGACGATGGTAGTTTGAAGGGGCATGCTTTCGGTAATCTGTTTTTGACAGCGCTCGAGAAAATGACTGGTAGCTTCGGTGAAGCGGTACAGTTGGCTAGCCAAGTTCTCAATATTCAAGGCAGGGTAATTCCGACAACTTTAACTGATATTACGCTGTGTGTCGAGAGCGCTTCGGGCGAACCTATCAAAGGGCAATTCAAGATCGCGCATGCCGATATCGCTAAGCAGCCAAAAGTATGGTTAGAGCCAGAAGCAGTAGCGCACCCAGCAGCCGTTCAGGCGATCCTGGAGGCTGATATGGTGGTGATTGCACCAGGTAACCTGTATGGCAGTTTAGCGCCAGCATTGGTGATTCGAGAAATTCAGGAGGCGCTAGCGGCGACATCGGCGAAGTGCGTCTTCGTCTGTAATTTGGTTACTAAGCCTGGTCCGACTGACAATTTGAGCGTGGTGGACTTTGCTAGCGAGATTGAGCGTTTGGCGGGTAGCGAGTTCCTTGATTATGTAGTTTTTAATACTGATCAGCCATCGGCAGAACTAATGGATAAGTATGCTCATGACGGTGAGCATGTGGTGCAATATGATATCAGCGAGCTAAAACGCCAGCACTACGAATTCCGCGGCGCGAGTATCCTAGCGAAGAAAGTTTGGTCGGGCGCCCAATCGAGCGATCCGATTGCAGCGGTACGCAGTTTTATCCGGCATGACCCTGATGCAGTAGCACGCCAGCTGATGCGGATATATTTTGCATAAGCAGCGTTTTCTGTCATGGCTGACCTCTATAGACGCTAGATATAGCGTCTATTTGCTTGTTGAAACGCTATAGTTTTCCACGTTTTTGTGGAAAAGTAAAGAAGTTATCATTTTTAGTAAAAAAGGTATTGCACAAGCATGATGAAACGTTGTATGATAAAGCCAGTGGCAAGGCAAGAGATAAGAATCTCGAGTCAAAACAAACACCACCGCGTAAAATAACAAAAGAAAGTAGGGTAGTCATGACTGACGCAGCTATTAGCCAATCTATGTACGGTAGGGCGGGCGTCTTGGTTTGCGTACCTGATGCTTACGTATCGCGGGCGACGCTGTCTTTGGGCGCGTAGCCGTATAGTTTGTGGTACTTTTACAATTCGAAGTTGGACATCCTCGAGATCAACAACCTGATAGTGAGCAGTGGAATATCGACCCACGCTAAAATTGTCGAAAGTTCTTTCCTCTAACACAACACCTCCCAAAAACTCCACCTCACACACAAGTCTCTCAAAGGTATGCTAAATACGATATGAGTTGTTTGACAGCTCTTGATTTTAAGCATACTTGACTAAACTAAAACAAACACACCTATGCGAAAACAAACAGCTCGCTATCAGATTGGTGATCTCGAGTCCCTCGCCAGACCATATGGTATGATGGGGGAATGAGTATTAAAGAACATCCACCACTTCATGTTCCAGTATTACTTAATGACGTTGTGCGGCTGCTTAATCCTAAAGATGGCGAGAGTTATCTCGACCTGACGGCTGGATACGGCGGACACGCGCGCGCCATTGTCGAACGAACGCATGATTATCGCGGAATGACTTTGGTTGACCGCGATGAATTTGCACAAGCAAACCTAGCGGCATTTGTCGGCAAAGGGGCAGAGCTAATACACGCTGATTTTGTCAGCGCTGCCCGGCGGTTGATTGCTATAGGCAAGCGGTTTGATATGATATTGATTGATTTGGGGGTGTCGTCACCACAGCTTGATAGGGCTGAGCGAGGATTTTCATTTTCGCATAGCGGTCCGCTGGATATGCGGATGGATCGGCGGCAAGCTTTAACTGCAGAGCAGGTGGTTAACACCTATTCGCAGGGCGAGCTGGAGCGGATTATTCGCGATTACGGCGAAGAGCGGCCAAATATTGCGCGGCGTTATGCTGCTGCGATTATTAAGGCTAGACCACTGGCGACAACTGAAGATTTGGCATCGGCTATCTTGAGGGCGCATGTCGGACGGCGCCAGCGAACGCATCCGGCGACACGTACTTTTCAGGCGATTCGGATTTTTGTAAACGATGAGCTTGAGCAAGTACGAGCGATTATGCCATTATTACCCGAGCTGTTGTCGCAGGGCGGGCGAGTCGGTGTAATTAGCTTTCATAGCCTGGAGGATCGTATCGTTAAGCGATACTTTGCCGAACAGGCCAAGAACGGCTACGAGGCGGAACTTCGTATCATTACGAAGCATCCTGTCGATGGAGCTATTAGAGATGTTCACAATCCGCGCTCGCGAAGTGCTAAACTTCGTGTCGCTGTGAAAATATAAAAACAGAAAGGAAGATGTAGCATGACTCGCCGCATCCAAGTACAAGTCCAAGCCGACGTTCAGCATGACATCACTGTCGTGCGCCGCGCCGCTTAGGCAAAAAACAACACAACTCTATAGGGCAGAGGAGCGTAATTTTCATTTTTCTCCTAACGTTCCTCTGGCTTTTGAGTGTCAAAATAAATAACAAAAACGAATCCACCACATGTCATATTCACGAACTACACAATTTAATAGCCGGCGCCAAGGTAATTATGGGCGCAACCGCAATACAGTTGCTTTTGCATCGGCTATCAAACTCGGCCCGATTTCTAATGCGATTATTATTGCACTTCTCTTGACGCTGCTAGGTCTGTTATACTTAACACAAGCGGGGAGTGTTTCGGGCTATGATTATGAGTCAAATGACGTCAGTAATAAAATTTCGACGTTGACCGAACAGAAGAGTGATCTGGCGGTTGAGAATGCTCGCCTGACAGCTCTGCAATCGGTTAAAGACAGCAGTGTTGCTCAAAGGATGGCTACCCCGGCTGATACTCAGTATGTAAGCAAATAGGAGTTCTAAGATCATGAGTGTATCGCCAACTCGTTTTGTTCGACGCTCGAGAGTTGGCTTTTTGTTTAGTATAGTGTTGGTCGTCTCGGCTATTTTTGTAGTGCAACTTTTCGTGGTACAGGTATTGCGGCATGATTACTATGTGGCGCAGGCCGATAATGAACAGATTAAAAAATTCACGCTCAAAGCGCAGCGCGGCGAGATTTATGCTATGGACGGCAGCGACCCGAAGCCGCTGGTGATGAACGAGACAGTCTATAAAGTTTGGGCTGATCCAACACAAGTATCTGATAAGGATAAGCAGGCGGTGGTAGATACGCTGAATAGCGTCGCTGGCGGCAACGTAGTTGATGGTTTCGCGAAGTTGATTGATAAAAAACCTAGCCGCTACCAAATTTTGACGAAATATATTACGCGGACGCAGGCTGAATTAATCAAGAAGAAAAAGCTAGCAGGCATTGGCTTTGAAGTTGGAACGCGCCGAGTTTATCCCGAAGGACGATTGGCTAGCCAGGTTTTGGGTTTTGTTAATCACGAGGGTAAGGGAGTATATGGCTTCGAGCAAGCTAATAACCAAACTCTGTCTGGGCGCGATGGCATGCTCAAAACGGTGACGGATGCTCGCGATGTACCGCTGACAATTGGCGATAAGAATGTCCGCCAGCCGGCAGTAAATGGCCAGAGTATTGTTTTGACGATTGATCGTAATATCCAGACACAAGTCGAGTCGGCTCTAGAGGCTGGTGCTAAGCGTAGTAAAGCCACTAGAGCAAGCGCTATCGTCATGGATCCGAGCACTGGCAAAGTATTAGCAATGGCCAATATGCCGACGTATGATCCGTCAAATATCAATACTTCTGACGTGTCGGTGTTTAACAATGATACGATTTCGCATCCGTACGAAGCGGGCTCTGATGTCAAGACTTTCACGGTAGCGACCGGAATCGACAAAGGCGTTATCTCGCCGCAGAGTACTTACAACAATACTGGCAAAATCAAGGTTGAAGACATTACAATCAATAACGCCTCTAAAAACAGCTTCTTGAACGGCGACATCACTATGCAGACGGCACTGAACTGGTCGCTGAATACTGGTATGGTAACGATTGCGCAGCGGCTGGGAAATGGTTCTTATATTACTCGCGGCGCTCGCGATACGATTTATGATTACTTTTATAATCGTTTCCGGCTGGGGCAGCTGACTGGTATTGAGCTGGCGAATGAGGCGGGCGGCACGGTTATCTCGCCGGCACAGCAAGAAGGTAATGCTGTGCGTTACAGTAATATGGTGTTTGGCCAGGGTATGAATGTGACAATGCTGCAGGTGGCAAGTGGTTTTTGTTCGGTAGTTAATGGCGGCGTATATCACGCGCCAACGATTATTAACGGCACAATGGGCGATGGCGGCAAGTTCGCGGCTACGGCGGCGAAGACTAGCACTCGTGCTATCAGCGAAGCTTCGTCGCAGACAGTGCGCGAAATGGTGCATCAGGCCCATTATGCGACATATAAGCCGCATGACGACTCGGAACGCTGGCTAGTCGGCGGCAAGACCGGTACTTCGCAGGTGATTGTTAACGGCAAGTATGATGATAACGAGACGATTGGTACCTATCTGGGTTTTGGCGGCGAATACGGCAAAATTCCGCGTTACGTTATCATGGTAGAGATAGCGGCAGACGGCCGCGGTATGGGCGGCGGCTCGGATGCCAAGCCTATTTTCAACGAGATATCCAACTGGATGATAAAATACTTAAAATTAGCCCCGAGAGAGTAGGGTAGGGAGTATAATGGTAATATGTCGATTGTAACTTTTGGAAACGAATTGAACTCGGTTTTTCTAATGAGCTTGATGGCATTTCTACTGGCGATGCTGCTAACGCCAGTATATACATATTTTGCTTACAAATATAAGTTCTGGAAAACACAGCGTACAGCAGCGGTAACTGGCGAAAAACTCAAGATTTTTAACTTATTGCATAAGAAGAAAATCGAGCGGCATATTCCGACGATGGCGGGAATAATTGCCGTAGTGGCGATTGTGGCGGTGACGCTGGTCTTTAATCTGGATCGAGCGCAAACTTGGCTGCCATTGGCGGCGTTGGTTGGCGGCGCGGTGATTGGTTTGATTGATGATATTTTGAATGTTTTTGGCTCTAACCGCAAGGATGCTGGCTTGCGTAGCTGGGTGAAATTTGCCATGATTATCGGCGTCGGGCTGGTGCTGGGCTGGTTTTTCTTCTGTAAGCTCGGCTACTCGTCGGTGCATATCCCATACGTTGGCGATTGGCAAATGGGCGCGTGGATTGTCGGATTGTTTGTGTTTGCGGTGGTAGCGACGGGTAACGCGGTCAATATAAGTGATGGCCTGGACGGTTTGGCGGGCGGTTTGCTGGTAATGTCATTTTCGGCATTTGGTGTGATTGCGCTACTGCAAGGCCATTTGAAGTTAGCGGCGTTCTGCTTCACGGTGGTTGGCGCTTTGCTGAGCTATCTGTGGTTCAACATCTTTCCAGCACGGTTCTTTATGGGCGACGTTGGCAGCTTTGCTTTTGGGACGAGCTTGGGTGTGGTAGCGATGATGACCAACACGCTGTTTTTGCTGCCGATTATCGGCATATTGTTCGTGGTCGAGGCTGGGTCGAGCTTGTTGCAGATGACCAGCAAGAAATTATTCCATCGCAAGATATTTCTGTCGGCGCCGATTCATCATCATCTGGAGGCATCAGGCTGGCCAGAGGCTAAAGTGACGATGCGTTTTTGGGTGATTGCTGGCGTGGCGGCGTTTGTGGGGATGGCGATGGCGATGACCGGGGGGCATATTGCTCCGTGATTGGCGCTCGGCACCGCGACAGGTACGTACAATTTACCGATGGCAAAATTCAGCGTAAACACCGGCCTGATTATTGGTTAGTGTTATGTGCGGCGTTGTTAATGCTGGTAGGAATGATAATTGTTTATTCGGTCGGGCCGCAGTATGCTAATTTGCAGAATAGTGCTTATGGCAGCGATTATTCTAGTACATATTTCTTTTTCAAACAGCTTATGGGTATTAGCCTGGCAGTTAGTGGCTTTGTACTGCTAGTATTAGTACCGTTTGATTATCTCAAGAAGTATATTTTTCAGTTAATGATGATTGGAATTGGCTTATCGTTTTTGCTTTTTTTGATTGGAAATATTCTGCATATTGATGCAATAGCGCAGAACACGCTAGGTGCTTATCGCTGGTTTCACTTGGGGCCAGTTAATTTTCAGCCGTCCGAGCTGCTAAAATTAGCAATGACTTTGTATATGGCGGTGTTTTTAGGTAAACGCTACCAAGAGGGTAAGATAAACGACTTGAAAGAAACAGTCTACCCAGCAGCGGCGTTGGTCGGCTTTTTGTTATTTATTGTCGTAGTGTTGCAAAAAGACATGGGCTCGGGGGTGGCGATAGCAGCGGCTGCGGCGTCGATATTTATGGTGAGTACGATAAGAATGAAAACTCTGATGCAAATTGCATTAGTGGGCGTGCTGTTTTTGGGACTCACGGCAGTAACGGCGCCGCACCGGTTGGAACGGATTACGACGTTTTTCGGAGCGAGTAAATCAGCCTCGCAAGACGATAACGATTATCATATCAAAAACGCAATGATTGCGTTGGGGACAGGCGGGTTAACTGGCCGCGGTATCGGCAAGAGTATTCAATCGACAGGCTACTTACCAGAGGCAATTAACGATTCGATTTTTGCTGTAATTGGCGAGATTTTTGGTTTTGCCGGGACGGTGTTGGTAGTAGTGTTGTTTGCAGCTTTGTTGCTGCGGGTTTTGCGAGTTGCTGAATACTCGCCAGATATGACCAGGCGATTGGTAGTGGCGGGTATTTTTGGCTGGTTATTTGCGCACTTCTTCATGAATATTGCATCTATGATTCATTTAGCGCCGTTAACAGGTATAACGTTGCCGTTCTTGAGTGCTGGCGGTAGTAGTATGCTGTTTTCGGGCGCGGCTTTGGGGATTGTTTTCCAGTTATCGCGATATACTGCACATAAACCAATAGATATAGGAGGCCAAGATGCGGATATTAGCCGTAGGCGGCGGCTCGGGGGGTCACGTTACTCCAGTCGTCGCCGTGTTGCGAGAAGTTAAAAAACAGCAGCCAGATGCAGAACTGCGGTTTTGGGTTGACCGCAAATTTAGCAAGCAAGCGCGCAATGTTATGGCTAGTTTTGATAACTCGGTGCGCGTAGATGTCATTGCTAGCGGTAAATTACGCCGCTATCATAATCTTAGCGTTGTGCGTCAGCTGTTACGCTTACGGACGATTGTGTGGCCAAATTTTGTTGATGCGCTGAAGGTGTGCGTGGGCTTTGTTCAGAGCCTAGTGAAGCTGATTGCCTGGCGTCCAGACGTGATATTCACGAAAGGAGGCTACGTTTGCATGCCGGTCGGCTTGGCGGCACATGTGCTGCGCATTCCGCTGGTAATTCACGACTCAGACGCTCATCCAGGGTTAACTAATCGCGTATTGGCACGTTGGGCTGATCGCATTGGCACTGGCGCTCCGCTAGAGTATTATCCGTACCCCAAGGCGATTAGCCGTTACGTCGGCGTACCGATCCGCGAAGGATTCAAACCATACAGCGAGCAGCAGCGCCGCGTGGTTAAGGAAAAACTAGGATTTCCAAGTAACAGATCGTTAGTGCTGGTTACTGGTGGCGGTTTGGGCGCGGAACGGTTGAATAATGCTGTGGCAGATACTATTAGCGAACTTACACAGTTCACTAGCGTAATTTTAATAACTGGTACTGGCCAGTATGCCGAGATTCGGCGGCGATTGCCAGAGGATACAGATCAAGTTAAAGTTTACGATTTTGTTAGCGACGGTATGATTGATATGCTTGGTGCGGCTGATGTTGTGGTAGCACGAGCTGGTGCGACTACAATTCTCGAGTTGGCAGCGCTGGCCAAGCCAACGATTCTGGTGCCGAACGGCTTTTTGACTGGCGGTCATCAAATTAAAAATGCTAAGGTGTATGAAGATAAAGGCGCTGTCAAAGTTATCGATGAAATGCAAATGGAAAAAACGCCGCAGCTGCTCGTCGACGAGATAAAAAACGTTATTGACGATCCCGCAGAAGCACGACAAATGGGGCAGGCTTTTCTGTCGTTTGCGCACCCTGGTGCTGCTAAAGATATGGCTGATATGATTCTAGATGCTGCTAATAGCCGCCGAACAAACCCTGATAGCGCTGCAAAATGATATAATTAATACCACAAGCATGTTTGGTATGAGATCGAAAAAATCTAAATCACGCCGCGCCGCACAGCCTGTGCGGCGCCGTGCTGTGGTTGATGATAGCTCGCCTAGTGCGGGAACACTATTTCGGCGTAATCGTACCTTGACTGGTAGCCTCATTTCCTCGGTGCCTAGTCCTAATGAGCAATCGGCTAGCTTGCAATCACCGCGTGTGCAGGCGCACAACCTGAAGCGCAAACGCCGCTCTATCCGCTTAGCGTTGATTAGCGCATTAGTGCTAATTGCTGGTTTGGGGTGGCTGCTTACTCAGATTATTGTCGAGCCGAAAGTGCAAATTGTCGGCACTAGTAACGATTCAGAAGTACAAACTGCCGCCCGCGATTATGCAGCAGCAATTCAAGATTACCTCTCTGCTAATCCGCTCGAGCGGTTGGCTGTAAACATCAATGCTAATAATCTTAGCCGAGCTATTCAAAGTAGATACCCAGAAGTATCCAGCGTGTCGCCGCCAGCTAAAGGTGCTCTCTGGTCGGCTGATTTTTCGGTTAATTTGCGCTCGCCAGTGGTTTATTGGCAGTCTGGTAACATGAAAGCTTATGTTGATAGCACAGGTGTAGTATTTGAACGTAATATCCTCGGCACGTCAGTTATCGCCGTCGAGGATCAAACTGGAATTCGTGCAAGCGTTGGCAATTCAGTAATTAGCGGCCGTTTCCTGCAGTTTATCGGTAAGGTTGTGGGGCATTTCAAAGAAAACAATCTTACTGTTAATAAAATGATTCTGCCAGCTAGTACTACTCGCCAGGTGCTAGTCAGTCTCGACGGGGTGGGGTACTCGATTAAAATGACAGTTGACCGCCCAGCGGCTGGCCAAGTCGAAGATGCGGTGCGTGCCATCCGTTATTTAACGAGCAGAGGAATAACTGCAGAGTATATTGATGTGCGGGTGAGTAGGCGGGCTTTTTATAAATGAGTAAGAAGCTTTAGATAGTAGGCTACTCTTGTAATGGTGGGTTATGTTCTACTTTTGTTCTATTAAGCAGCTAAAAAGGCTAGGTGAAAAAACTATATTAAAATATTGAAAATGTAAAAAGTCAAATAAAGCAGGCGAGGCGGGAAAAGTAGTAGGGGACAATATTTTTGAAAAAATGCAAATTTATTCTCATAGCGCTGAGATTTTTTCTGTGGATAACTTAAGTCTATAAACATGTGCTAATTACTACAATTTAAATTTCGAGTTTGTTTCGAGTGCGTGGACTTATATCTATAGAGCTGCTGGTTGGCGGTATTTTTTATATAGC
>NZ_PQNZ01000030.1:0-9985 GCF_004138385.1 Candidatus Nanosynsacchari sp. TM7_ANC_38.39_G1_1
GGTGGCTTCGGCTCTGCTTTCGTCGGATTCAGCTTGCCAGCCGCTCTTAGCACAGCACGCAACCTTTCACCCTCATCAACTGGCGGCTCTGGCGGCTGGCTATCGCTAGGTTTAGGATCGTAAAACCGCCTACCAGTAGCTAATCTGCCTAATTCAGCACTTATTTCACCTGATCGTTCCCCGCTAGCTTCTTTTTCAGACTCAGCACCTAAATCTTCAGTGCTTGGAGATTCGCCGTCTGGCGCTGGATGGTCAATCATTGTAGGTTTTTCAGACGATTCGCCGTCTGGCGCTGTACTTTTTGGTGTATGTGTTTTTGGCATATACTAATATTATATCAAAACATAAGCGAAATGTCAACTACAACACCACAAATAACCAAACTAAGCAATTCTACAAGCGGCTACTTGCTCATGCCTAGGTGGTAGCGCACCCGCTCGACGACATCGCCGATAACTACTTGCGATTTCACTAAATAATCGTCAACACCGAGCTGCTCGGCGCGTTCTTTGTCTTTGGGCTGGCTAAGCGCGGTTAGCATAATCACCCGAATATTGGTAGTCTCCGGCGTATTACGCAAAATATCCAAAACGTCGAAACCGCTAATTTTCGGCATCATGACGTCCAGCAAAATCAAGTCAGGATGTTCAGACACTGCCAACGACAGCGCATCCTCGCCATTATTTGCTTCACAGACGTCAAAACCCTCTAGCTCAAGACGCGACCGATATACCGATGCTAGCGCAGTATCATCCTCTACTAGCAAAATCTTACGTTTGCGTGTATCCATAGTTTATATAGTATACCAGCCTGGCGATAAGCACAAGGGCTATGACGCTAATTCTTTAGCGCGCGCCATTTGCGGATCGCGCCCAGCGTTATTATCATCCGAGCTCATCTTGACCGTCTGGTTCGGCTGGATGCCTTCTTTGGTGATGTTTCTGTCTTGCGGTGTATACCAGCGGGCCACTGTCACCTTGAGGATACGATCGTCGGATAGGTTGATCACCTTTTGCACCGTACCCTTGCCAAAGGTTTTTTCACCGACCAAGATGGCTGCTTGATAATCTTTCAGCGCACCAGCCACAATCTCACTAGCACTGGCTGAGCTGCCATTGACGAGGACAATGGTTTTCTTGCCTTTGAGCGTCGGATTGCCTAATGCTTTGACTGTTTCGGTCACCTGGCCGCGGCTTTTCTCGGTAACGACCGTCTTGCCGTTATCTAGCCATAGACTCGCTACTTCTTGCGCTGCTGTCAAATAGCCGCCGCCGTTGTTACGCAAATCAACAATAACGCTTTTAACACCTTTGTCAATGAACTCTTTAGCAGCTTTGCGAGCTAGCGAACCGGTATTATCGTCAAAGCGCGAGATCGTCAATATACCAACGTCGTCGCTAACCGACCAACGGACGCTAGGATCGCTAATTTGGGCCCGCGTAATCGAAAAATCTAGCGATTCGCTGCCGCGGCGCATAGTTAGCTTAACAGTCGTGCCCGCTTCGCCAGTAACCTTATCAGCCACGCCGCTAGCCGTCTCGCCCGCTACTGACGTACCGTTCACAGCCACAAAGATATCGCCCGTTTTAAGGCCGGCTTTCTTGGCTGGAGAATCATCGAGAACTCGCAGTACTGTCGGCTGCAAATTACGCACGCCGATTTCGGCACCAATGCCAGAAACTTCGCCGTTTAGACTTTTGTTAAATTCTGCCGCTTCTTCCTTATCTAGAAATGTCGTGTAGTCGTCGCCGACCGCTTTAACCATGCCGCGAGCCGCCCCGTCCGATAGTTTATTAGCATCCAAATCACCGTCATAATTCGCCGCTAGTTGACGATAAGCTTCTTTCATCACCTCGGTATCAAGCGGCTGCTTAGCCACCTTGATGCCAAAAATCGGCGCTGCTATCTGATAGATTTCTTCGCTGCGCGTACCAGCCGCAAACGATACGATTATCGCCAAGACTAGCGATGCCAAGAAAACACTCTGCGAGACCTTTCGCTGCCGAGGCTTCCGCCCCTTATTTTCAACTCCCTGTTCGTTTGCCATAATCATAATTATAGCGCACTCTGGCTGAGTACGCTATAATTTACCGCTTATTATCTTGATCTCGCTAGAAATATATATAAGTTAGCCCAGCACTTGAACGCGTGTAGTAGTGATAGCGACCCCAGCCTAAACCGTCGATATTATTGTTGTAGTCACTAACAGTAATCGTACCATCGCCATTAACTGCTTCGACATACATAGCGTGACCATAAGCACCAACATACTGAATAGCTACCGAGCCAGCTTTTGGCGTTGGGCCGTTTGCAATACCATAGCGAGACGTTGTGCTCGGCCACTGATTAGCGTTACCTGCCCCGCCAAAATGCGGTACGTAACGGCCAGTACTAGCTACTTTCCAAGCGGTGTAGCTGACGCATTCGCGGTTATAGAGACCCCAGTTATCAACGATCGTATCTTGCTCGGCATTA
Source organism: Candidatus Nanosynsacchari sp. TM7_ANC_38.39_G1_1 (assembly GCF_004138385.1). NCBI lineage: Bacteria > Candidatus Saccharimonadota > Candidatus Saccharimonadia > Saccharimonadales (SeqCode) > Saccharimonadaceae (SeqCode) > Candidatus Nanosynsacchari > Candidatus Nanosynsacchari sp. TM7_ANC_38.39_G1_1. Next base: position 2,476 of record NZ_PQNZ01000030.1, read on the forward strand.
GCCCAAACCGACGGATATCCGCCGCCGCTAGCCGAGCCCGTACCAATATTAGTAGAGCCTGAAGCACGGGCAGCTGCAGCCATAGCGGCAGCCTGTTGAGCGCGGACACTGCTGATTTCGCTGTTACGCTTGGCAACCAGGTTATTGTAGGCTGATTCTTCGCCGCGAGTGTCCGAGACTAGTTTAGCCTGTTCAGCCTCTTTGGCAGCTAGCGCGGCTTTTTGCGACTTCTGATCGCGCAGTACGTTCTCAACTTGCTTTTTCTGCTTTTCGAGCTGCGCTTTGAGCGATTTAATCTGTTTGATCTTGGTGCTCAGATTGTCCTGCATTGACGAGCGGTATTCTTGCTTGTCAACGTAATCGCCGATGTTTTTGCTGCTAGCCAGCATCTCGAGCGGCGAGATTGAGCTATCAACGTACATATCGGCAACAATTTCGCCAAGAGCTTCTTTGTTAATCTCGATTTTCTTTTCGGTAGCAGCGATATCTTTCTCGAGCTTATCGCGCTTAGCTTGGCTAGTATTAATTTGCGCTTGGATTTCATTTTTTTGCTTGGTTAATACATCAAGCTGCGCTTGCAGCGTTGACGCCAGCGCGCCAAGCGTCGCCGCCTGCTGCTGATACGAATCAGCTTCTGATTGAAGTTTTTTGACCTGTTCGTCGTACTGGTCGGCCAACACGTTTTGCGCGAAGGCAACCGGTATACTTGCGCTCATCAAAACAGCTGCTGCGACGATTGACGACTTCGCAACGTGCCGCCTTGACGAAACTGGTGTGGTGGACCTATGTTTCATACCTCTAGCGTAACAAAGCATTACCACTTTGTCAATAAAGCTACGTCGAATAAGCACCTCCTTTCGTAAATTACTCTACAATTTGAGATAACGGCGAGTGGCCAGCGTCGAGGAAATAATCCCAATCAACGAGCCTAGCAACATCATACTTAGCAGGACCAACAGCAAATTATTTATCAAAAAGTGCGACGTAGCTACAGCAGCAATTCCATAAGCCTGTAATTTGCCAGAAATCGTCGCAAAAACCCCTACCCCTATAGCGGTCGCTACAACAGCAGCAATACAACCATACACCATCGCTTCTACCAAAAACGGGCCGCGGATAAAGCTTTTGTCAGCACCGATAAGCTTCATCATCTCGATCTCGCTTTTACGGTTGAATATTGCCATTCTAATGGTATTAAAAACAATCAACGAAGATATTACGACAAAGAGAACGCTCGCTGCCAAACCGGCCCGCTGCGCAAAATCTGTCCAGCGGCCGATATTTTCGATAGCATCGCGCCGGTCGCCAGCAAACGACGGTTCGCGCTTATCATCGATAATTTTTTTGAGCGGCTTATTAGTTTTGACAAAATCGCTAAGACTGTCGGTGTCATTGATATTCTCTAGATTAACGCGAATCACTGCTGGCATTTTATTAGCAGCTTGATTGAGGGCATCTAGTATATCTTGGTCGGCTTTGTTGTCTTCGGCGCTTTGTTGGCGCGCTTTTTCCGAGGAAACGAATTCAACGCGCTCGACATTATGCAGTTTGCGCAAATCGGCAATAATCGGTTTAGCCTGCTCTTCGGTAGTACCCGTTTTGAGATAAATTGACATATCGACTTTTTTGCTCAGCTCCGTTACCGAGTCTGCCAAAATATTGCGCGCCACCACCGTAGTAAAGATAATCAGCAACGTAATCGTCATCACCGCGGTAGCCGCAATGGTTAGCCAAGCATTACGAGTGAAATTATTGACGCCGTAGCGACACATTCGCACGAAAGTCAGCCATTTGCGCTGGCGGCTGCGCCTTTGTCTGGTCAAGGCGCGCGCACCGGTATTTTTTTTGTCCTCGCGGCGGCTTTTCTTTTTGGCAGCCGCTGTCTTGACTTTGTCTCGTCTCATTGCCGATAACTCCCCTGCGCTTGGTCGCTAGTAATCTTACCGTGATCAACAGTGATAACGCGGCGCTTCAACCTATTGACAATCTCGACATTATGTGTTGTAAGTATAACAGTCGTGCCATACCGGTTAATCTTCTCGAGTAGGCGGACAATATCCCAACTATGCTTCGGATCGAGGTTGCCCGTCGGCTCGTCGGCGATTAGGATCTTTGGCTGGCGCACTACTGCTCGAGCAATCGCTACTCGTTGGCGTTCGCCGCCCGATAGCTGATGCGGGAACTGCTTTTCCTTACCCTTTAGACCCACCAGGTCAATCACTTTTGGTACAGTATTTTTAATTTCGCGGTTAGTCATGCCGGCGATTTCTAGCGCAAAGGCCACATTTTCGAACACCGTCCGGTTCGGCAGCAACTTAAAATCCTGGAAAACTACGCCAATTTTGCGGCGTAGCAGCGGGATATGCTTGTCCTTGAGTTGGTCGTAATCAATACCGCCAACGACAATCTTGCCGCTAGTCGGCTTTTCTTCGCGCGTCAATAATTTGAGCAAGGTCGATTTGCCAGCACCGCTCGTCCCGACGATAATTACAAACTCGTTCGGCTCAACATGTAGATTAACACGGTCAAGCGCTGGCTTGCTGCCCTTACCGTACACCTTAGTCACTCTATCTAACAGAATCATCACTACCTATTGTAGCATAAGCTAGTTTATAGCGATAGCCAGCTACTCGGTCGCCGCTTGCTGCTCGAGATATGCTTCGATAAAACCGTCAATGTCGCCATCTAGCACGCCGCGGGCGTTATGCGTCTCGAACTTAGTACGCGTATCCTTGACTAATGTGTAGGGATGGAGTACATAATTACGAATCTGCGCGCCCCAACTAGCCGACTCGCCTGCCCGCAGATCAGCTAGCGTTTCGGCACGTTGTTCTAACTGCATTTGCGCTAAACGGCTTTTGAGGATTTTTAGCGCGGTTTCTTTGTTTTGGAGCTGGCTGCGCTCGTTTTGGATCGCCACCACCGTGCCTGTCGGCAAATGAGTGATGCGCACTGCGGAATCAGTTGTATTGACTCCTTGCCCGCCGTTGCCGCCGCTGCGATAAATATCAATTCGCAAATCTTTATCGTCGATTTCGACCTCGCCTGGCGCGTCCATTTCCGGCATGATTTCGACCAGTGCAAAGCTAGTCTGCCGCAAATTATCAGCGTTAAACGGACTGAGCCGCACCAGCCGGTGCACCCCGTGTTCGCTGCGCAATTTGCCGTAAGCAAAAGCACCGCGGATAATGTAAGTTGCGTTCTTGATGCCGGCCTCCTCGCCTGTCGAACGCTCGACTAGCTCGGTTTGCATATCATGCTTTTCAGCCCAGCGCAGATACATTCGCTCTAGCATCTCTGCCCAATCCTGCGCATCCGTACCGCCAGCGCCAGCGCTCAATTTGAGAATCGCCGCTCGATTATCGTATTCGCCTGAGAATAGCAAATCTTTGCGGCGCTCCTGGTATTCTGCTTCGAGAGCTGCTAGCTGCTCGGTAAACTCTACCAGCATCGAGTCGTCGCCTAGATCCATCAGTTCGATTATATCCGAGACTTGTGAACGCAAAATCTGCCACGGCTCAATTTGCGAACGCAAGCTCGCCGCCTGCCGCGTCAGCATCTGCGCCCGCTCGACATTCGCCCAGACATTCGAATCGGCCAGCTGCTCATCAAGCACTGCCAGCTCTTCGGCGCGAGCGTCAATATGCAAAGCCTGGCAAGCGCTAGCCACGCGAGCGCGGAGATCTTCAGCTTGTTTTTGTAACGGCTGCATAGAACCTAGGCAGCAGTCTCGTCTTGATTTTGGCTGGTGTCATCTGATTTGCGGCGAGTTGATTTCTTGGTAGAGGTTGACTCTACGGTTGTCGGCTCGGTAGCAGGTTCTGATTCAGCGGGTTCAGAGACATTAGATTGAGCAGCAGCTGGCGCAACGCTCTGCGGCTGATTTTGCGGTTCAACCACACCCTTCCAATAGTCAATCTGGCTCAACCGGCGTACCAAAAACGGATGATCGCTGAAGGTCTGTGCAAAATGATTCATCGGGCGCTCAGCTGTGTACTGCATCCACTGGCGCGCTACCTCGTTCATACTGTCTGCCGCATCAGGTCCGACATGCACCTTGATCAGCGATTTCTTGACTAATTCGCTATCGCCCAAATACATCAAGGCTAGACGATCGGCGGTTAGCTCGGCACGACGATGCCAGAATCCAGAGATCCAACTACCCAATACGCTGATAATCGGAATCGACAAAAACGGCATCAAATACACGTTAGCGTTGGCATGGCGGTATTTGATATGCGCCATTTCATGTACGACGATCACTTTTAGCTCATCCTTGGTCAAGTAGCGAATCGATCCAGAATGCAGCACGATAGAATATGGCCTAGCAAAACCAAAAGCATAAGCATTCATCACTGGATTCTGGGTGATGAAAATCTCGACTTGCGGCATCTCTAAATCAGCCGATACCTGGTTGGCCCAATCGCGCAGCCACGCATAAGCGCTATACTCAACTTGCAAGGCATTACCCAGCATTTGCTGGCGCATCATACGCACTATAAACATACCGATGCCCAACATCAAACCCAACGCTATAATCATAGAAATAATCGCTACCAACACAGTAACGACACCCTCGCCGATTGATAAGTCAACCTGGTGACTAATGTTATCTAGAGACACTCGGTTAAATGCTGAATAAATAAAATAGCCGGTCGTAAATAAACAAAATATGACAATGGTTATCGCCAAAACAACATTATCGCGCGTGCTGCGCGCCCGCTCCACAGCAATCTGGCCTTTGGTCTGCGGTTGCGGCGGCTGCTGATACTGTTGGTATTGCTGATAAGGCTGTTGATTCATAAACCCTCCAATTAGATGCTATCTCCAAGACTCGCGTCCATTCCTGCTACATTATAACAGGATTAATCATAATAAGCAGCAACTTCATCGTTTTTGATTACGCTAAATATCACAACCAACCGTCAAGACCGCGAGTCGCCTAATCAGCTAAGTTTTCTACCGCCGCCACGAACTGCTCGCCGCGATCATTATAGCTCTTAAACATATCGAAGCTAGCGGCGGCCGGGCTGAGAATCACTACGTCGCCAGATTGTGCTTGATTGGCTGCCGTTTCGACGACCATTGGCATCGTCGCCATTTCTAATTGCACAATTTGGCAAGAGACGTTTTCTTTGCGCAGAATTTCAGCAATTTCACTAGCATTGGCGCCGTTGACGATCACTGCCCGCATTTGCTGTCTGGCGATTTCCTGCGCTAATTCCGTATAGTCCGCACCCTTGTCAGAGCCGCCCAAAATCAAAACTTTTGGCTCCGTGAAGGCTTTTAACGCGGCAATAGCGCTGCCCGGCGTGGTTGAAATGCTATCATCGTAATATTTCACGCCGTTTTTCTCAGCGACGAATTTCAAACGGTGCGGCAGCCCTGTGAAACTCTCTAGTCCGGCAGCATATTGCTCATCGGTCACGGTGATTGGCAGTTCCGTCACCGCGCTCATCGCCGCGCAGGCATTCTCGAGGTTGTGCGCTCCCGGCAGTAGTAAATGGTTGGTGCTGCAAATCTGCCGATTCTGCACGCAAAAGTAACCGTCCTGGACATACACTTGATCATCGTCGGGAATAGCATAGCGCTGCGCAAAATCCAGCGTATCACAGTGACCACACTTCGCATCATTACTTTTACCAAGCGGCGTAGCGGCCACTTCCTGCGCATATTTATTCGTTGGGTGATATAAACAGACATCGCCAAGATGCTGGTGGCAGCGAATGTTTTTCTTAGCATTGAGGTAGTCGGCGAAATCCGTATGGACATTCAGATGATCCGGCTCGATCATCAGCACCACCGCGATATGCGGCGATTTCTCGAGATCCCACAGCTGGAAGCTTGACAATTCGTAAACGACGATATCGGTTTTTTTAATCTTCGGCAAGACATCCAGCGCCGGCACGCCGATATTACCAACCAAATGCACCATTTGTCCGGCTTGCCGCAAGATCGAGGCAATCAAACTGCACGTCGTCCCCTTGCCTTTCGTCCCCGTTACACCGATAATCGGCGCCGGACATTTGTCGAAAAACTCGTTAGTCGCCGACCAAATCTTGCCGCGAGTTTTAATATTGCGCGGCGGCAAGCTAGCCGTCCGCACCACCAAATCAGCATCACCCAGCTGTTCGCTGAAGGCATTTTTGCCAGAAATCAGCTTCACGCCGTCCGGAATTGTTGGCAGTTTATCCGCTGGACGCTCGTCAGCCACCACAAACTCCGCGTCAGGAAATTTCTGCCGGAAATATATCAGATTTGATATACCTTCTACGCCGTAGCCAGCGATAATAATCTTCATAACGACTATTATAGCACGCACCCAACCCATCAAAATACCAGTATTTCACGCATTGATTTGACAACAAAATCATTTATTGATATATATATTAGTCTTTCGCTCCGACCCGCAAGAGATGGAACGTTTCCGTCTATCATAAGAGAGGAGTCCATTGTGGGATGGCTCACCGCGGCAATCGTGTGCACTTGCATAGGAATCATGTTTGCTAGCTTTATTTCTCTATCCACTTGCGATGAGGGGGAGAAACTGAAATTTATCGTTACATTTGCTGTAACGATAATAGTCTCCTACATAATAGCAAACGCTATTACATATGTAAGCACGATGCCATATAAACCTAAAGAGAGACTGGCGACTTTTGCAGAGGCTGCTGCCACTTACGACATTAATAGCGGAAACTCTTATCCGCTATCACTAGGTGACAAGTCCGTCTCTCTTTCGGGAGAGATGACAGTCACTGGTAATGCGTTTTACATTAGTGGATAAGCGACATTCCAAGGAGGCACCACCCTCCTGGTCGGATTTCAGCACAGTGATGGAATCCGTGAAATCCTTGAGATTCCACTAACTAGCATTAATTTCGTCATCATACCAGATGACGAAATATCAACGATGTCAATCGATCTTAGCGCCGTAACGCAGTCCGCTACCGGCTATGAGGTACACGAAACGTTTGACGATAGTTGCCGTCCGTCAATCCGTTTCGGGTGGTGGACAGCGAACTGCACGACGAATGTGCAAAGTTTTTCGGTCAGCCCATTGACTAACGAAGGGCTTGCGAGTTTGCTGAAAAGAGCTTTCTCAAGCTCTTCCAACGGTAAGGTTACTATGAGTGTGACCGAAGCCGAGTATAGACAGATTCTCGGCTCTGCTGACAGCACCGAGACTCAGACGGAGACACCATCTCCGTCGCCCACCCAGAATTGAGAGTAAAATGCTCCGCTGGGTCGGCGGCGGAGCATTTTACTTTTGATTGAAATTATTATTCTAAAACAGCTTTTCTAGCTTATCATTTAGCCGCGTCAGTGATTTCTGATCGCTAGCGCTGACGCCAGCCAGCACCCAAGTATTCGCACCGATGAATTCGCGCGCCGTCGCGATCATGCGTTCGCGGGTGATGCTGCGGATTGCCTCGGGTACGCGCTCATAATCTTTGACAAAACCGTCGCCAAAATAACGCCCGCTATAGAAATTACTAATTTGCGCGAC
>NZ_PQNZ01000031.1:0-9563 GCF_004138385.1 Candidatus Nanosynsacchari sp. TM7_ANC_38.39_G1_1
AGCGGGCGTGAATCTTGTCGCTGACCATGTGGTGCAGCTTGATCATGTGCATGACACCAACAGTAGTACGCTCCTCAAAGGCTTCGCCGCTGCGGCCGTCGAAGAGCTGACTCTTACCATCTTTGGCGAAGCCAGCTTTCTCGAGTTGTTCCTCAATCGTTTCATTACTGACACCGTTAAATGGCGGCGTAGCGACTTTGTAGCCGAGAGCGCGGGCAGCCATACCCAGATGTGTCTCGAACAGCTGGCCCAAGTTCATGCGACTCGGCACGCCTAGCGGGTTAAGCACTACATCTACCGGCGTACCGTCGGCCAAATATGGCATATCCTCGACTGGCAAAATACGCGCTACCACGCCCTTGTTGCCGTGGCGGCCGGCCATCTTGTCGCCGACACTGATTTTGCGTAGTTGCGCGACGAAGATCTGGATCTGCATTAGTACGCCAGCCTTTAATTCGTGGCCGTTTTCGCGGCTGAAGACCTTGACGCCGACAACTTTGCCGCCGCCAGCATTATTCATGCGCTGCGAAGTATCGCGTACGTCCTTAGCTTTTTCGCCGAAGATAGCGCGCAGCAAGCGCTCCTCAGAACTCAGCTCTTGCTCGCCCTTTGGCGTAATTTTGCCAACCAAGACATCGCCGGCACGCACTTCAGAACCAACCTGTACGATACCGTCTTCGTCGAGGTGGCGCAAGCTGTCTTCCGACACATTCGGGATATCGCGAGTGACAATCTCTGGGCCGAGCTTAGTTTCCCGAACTTCAACTGAGTAATCCTTGATATTAACTGAGGTCAGCGTATCATCTTCGACCAAGCGGCGGCTGATAACGATAGCGTCCTCCATATTGTAGCCGCCCCACGGCATGAAGGCCACCAGCAAGTCTTTACCGAGCGCCAATTCGCCGTCAGCGATTGACATACCCTCGATCAAGATATCGCCCTTGGCGACCTGCTCGCCGCGCTGAACTCGAACCTTTTGGTTGATACAGCGATCATCGTTGCTCTTGGTGAAATGGATTAAATCGTATTTTTTAACACCGTCAGCGTACTTGACTTCGATGCTATCGCCATCAGCACGGATAACTTCGCCATCAGCTTCAGCAACAACCAGTTGGCTGGAATCGCGAGCAATATTAGCCTCGATACCAGTACCGACAGTTGGTGATTGCGGCTGCAATAGCGGCACCGCCTGGCGTTGCATGTTCGAGCCAGTCAAGGCGCGGTCGACGCGGTTTTTCTCGATGAATGGCACCAGGCTAGCGGTCGAGCCGAGGATTTGCTTGTGTGAAGCGTCAATCAGCGTCACTTCCGAAGCATCGACGCGGGCCGGCTGCAAGAACTTGCGAGCCGAAACACGCGGGCTTTTCAGATTGTTATTCTCGTCGAGCTTGACGCCAGCGTCGGCAATCACTTCGTTAACTTCTTGGGAAGCATCGAGATAAACAACTTCGTCGGTAACATGGCCGCCAACAACCTTGAGGTATGGTGTCTCGATGAAGCCATATTCGTTAATCCGCGCATAAGTCGCCAGGTTCAACACCAAACCGATGTTAGCGCCCTCTGGCGTCTCGACCGAGCAGATTCGTCCGTAATGTGTCGGGTGAGCATCGCGCACCTCGAAGCCGGCACGCTCGCGGCTCAAGCCGCCTGGCCCCATTGAGCTCAATCGACGCTTGTGGCTAAGCTCCGAAATCGGGTTAACCTCATCGAGCAGCTGGCTGAGCTGGCTAGAAGCAAAGAATTCGCGCACCGCTGCCACGACCGGGCGGGCGTTAATCAACTGGCTTGGCGTGACATTCTCGAGATCAGACATTGACATGCGATCCATGGCATTGCGCTGCATGCGCAGCATACCGACGCGGAACTGGCGCGCTACTAGTTCGCCTACCAGCTTAATGCGCCGATTGTCGAGCGCGTCGATATCATCGCCTGGCTCTTGGGTGTTATTCATGCGGATCAATTCGCGGATGATAGCCACCAAGTCGCTCTTTTGCAGAGTACGATTCTCGGCGATATTTGGCACATCTAGCCCCAAACGCTTGTTCATCTTGTATCGGCCAACGCGGCTGTAGTCAAAGCGTTTGAAGTCAAAGAACATTCGTTCAATCATCTGGCGCGCGTTGTCGGTTGTCGCTAAGTCGCCTGGGCGCAAGCGGCGGTAGACCTCAATCAAGGCTTCGTTGACACCGTGAGCTGGATCTTTATCGAGTGTAGCGTCGATATATTTGATGTCGCCAGTATCAATATCTTCGAATAGTTCTTTGATCTCGGATACTTTACTGTAACCGAGTGCTCGCAGGAACGTCGTCACGGCAATTTTGCGGCGGCGATCGATCTTGACGTAGATAGCGCCGCTAGCGCTGGTTTCGAATTCCAACCAAGCACCGCGGCCTGGAATCAACTTAGCGCTGTATAGACTGCGCCCAGCGCCTTTTTCAGCCGTGTAGAAGACGCCCGCCGAACGAATCAGCTGGCTAACAACTACGCGTTCGGTGCCGTTGATAATAAACGTTGCCCGGTCAGTCATCCATGGGTAATCGCCCAGATAGATTTCTTGCTCTTTGACCTCGCCAGTCACCTTGTTGGTCAGTTCGACAGTTACCGACAGCGGCGCTTCAAACGTCAGATTATTCTCTTTGGCGAATTTCTCGTCGTTTTTTGGATCCTCAAATTTGTAATCCTTGAATCGTAATTCAAGTTTTTGGCCGGTGTAATCCTCGATTGGGTTGAGTTCTGCGAAGATCTCGCTTAGGCCCGTCTCGACGAAATCTCTCCATGATTCCTTTTGATGAGCCAAGAGGTTCGGCACCTCGACCGCTGTGTCATCATTGGTGAAGAAGACACGTTTGACCGGGGTGTGCTGCGCCGTTGTTGCTTGTGGCATAGTACTCCTGCTTGATGGTTAAGTTTGATGAAACCGCACTAGGGTGATGATTCCCGCTTGCGATTGGCGCCGAAGCTTTACTAAATGTAGATACCGCATACCAAAAACGCCGCGCCACAGGCGCAGTACACAACCAACCCACATTACACAATCTTCATTAGCTCTAATTATAATCGCGCGAAGCCACCAAGTCAAGAGTTTTTGCGGCCGATTACTTCGTCGACTACGCCGTATTGCAGCGCTTCGTCGGCGCTCATCCAGTAGTCGCGCTCCATGTCAGCTTTGACTTTGTCAAGTTTCTGGCCAGTGTTGCCGGCTATGATTTTCGCTAACCGCTCTTTTAACTCTATCGCCTCGCGCAGGCTGATTTCTTGGTCGGTCACCTTGCCGTGAGTACCGCTCGACGGCTGGTGAATCATCACCCGGGCATTCGGCAGCAAATAGCGCTTGCCCTTAGCGCCGCTGCTGAGCAAGAAGGCGCCCATGCTAGCCTGCAGCCCAATGCCGATCGTCTGGACGTCAGGCTTGATATATTGCATAGTATCATAAATTGCCAAGCCATCGTACACCACGCCGCCTGGGCTGTTGATATAGAGTTGGATGTCCTTTTCGGGATCTTCGTTAGCTAAGTGCAGCAGCTGCGCTACGATGACGTTGGCCGTAGCTTCGTTAACTTCCTCGCCTAGGAAAATGATGCGATCCTCGAGCAAGCGCGAATAAATGTCGTAACCGCGCTCGCCGTCGCGCGTACGGACGATCACGTTGGGCACTAAGTAATTCGATGGTTTCATGGTCTAATTGTAGCGTACTAATTAGCACTCGTCAAGGCAGAGTGCTAATAACTTGCTATTTAACGCGAAATGTAGTATAATAAAAAGATGGACGGCGCAATCCCGCGCTGTCTAGTCTTTTTTGACAGTATTTTATACCATATCCAAAATACCCCGCTTACGCTAGCGAGGTATTTTTGGCAGGCTATCTGCTACTTGCTTGCCGCTTCTGATTTCTTTGCTTTGGCGCTAGATTTCTTGCCAGCCGGTTTGCCGTCTTTGCTATTTTTACTAGCCTTAGCGGGTTTATCCGCTTTGCCTTTGCCGGCAGCTTTCGCAGTTTTTGCTTTCTTAGCATCTGGAGTATTTAGCTCAACCAATTTATCAACGGTCTTCTCAGTGATCAAACGGTTGGCGATTTCGCGCTGGGCTTCTGGCTGGTCGAAACGTTTAGCCATTTCGGTGTTATTAGCGTATTGTTGCTTGTAAGCATTGATGTGCGCTGCCAACTCGTCGGCAGTCGCTTCGATTGCCAGCTCTTTGCTTAGCTCGGCTAGTACCAACCCAGCTTTGATGCGCGCCTCGGCTGTATCGTTAGCTTCTGCTTCGACCCAAGCATCACGATTGGCAAACCCGCGCGATTCGTAGTATTGATCCAGCGTCATGCCGCGGTACCGCAAATTTTGCACCAAATCCTGCTCGAGCGAGCGGATCTGATCTTGACGCAGTACGTCTGGCACAGCCACATCGCTGGCTGCCACTAATTGCTTAACCAAATCGTCTTTCAATTCGTCTAACGCTTGGCGCTCTTGCTGCGCAGTGATTTCGGCTTCGATATCTTGGCGCAAATCGTCCATCGAAGTATAAGGGCCAGCCTTGGCAGCAAACTCATCATTCAGCTCGGGCAGCTCCACCTTATTAACCTTCTTGACAGTTGTTTCAAACACTACGTCGGCGCCCGCCAGGTCTTTGGCATGATAATCTTTCGGGAACTGCAGGGCGACGTCCTTTTTATCGCCCGCCTTGAGGCCGACTAGTGCTTCTTCAAAGCCCGGGATAAAAGCGCCGCTACCGAGAGTCAGCGGATAGTCTTTGCCGGTACCGCCCTGGAAAGCTTCGCCGTCGCGCTTGCCAACGAAATCAATAATCACCTCGTCGCCGTCTCGCGCTGCTTCGGTGGTTTCAGTCTTTTCAGCCAAACCTTTACGAATGCGTTCGATTACTTCTTCGACGTCTTTTTTGTCAACCTTGATTGCCTTTTTGGTTGCTTTGAGTTTCTTGTAATCGCCAAGCTTAACCTCAGGCATGATATCAGCCTCGGCCGTAAATTCCAGCATCTCGCCAGGTACGAACTTCTTCAGCTCGACTTCTGGGCGGTCAAGTACTTGCAGTTTGTTGCTCAGGAACGCCTCGGCGACAGCGCGATTAATTGCCGCCTCTAATGTCTCTTGGCTAAGCGTGTGCGGGTCGGCGTGCTTTTTGACTACCGCAATCGGCACGTGTCCCTGGCGGAAACCATTAACTTTGATATTTTTAGCCATTCGCTTGAGCGCAACTTGTTCTGCTGTCTCGAGCTCCGGCTGGCCTGCCGCTACCGTTACCAGGACGCGGGTGGCTGATAATTTCTTCACAGTCGTCTTCATAACGACGTATTATAACAGATTATACCCGGGCTGGCTATTTTGGATAAGCTACAAGATGTCTGACAAGTCGAAAACATCGTCGTCTTCGTCGTACTGCTGATGATGACGGCGATCGCTGACAGCAGTCACTACCCGCTCGAAGCTGACTTGCTGTTCGCTGTTTTCGCGAATATTTTGCAGGTTATACAAGCCCTTGGCGACAGACTGCTCATCAACCGTCATCACGTAGCGGACGCGCTTTTTAATAGCTTCTTTGATCTGGCGGTCAATCGGCCGGCCAGTATAATCAACCTCGACCGAAACCCGCTCGCTGCGCAGCTTTTCGGCGATTCGTTCAGCGTCGTCAAGTACATTGCCTACGGTTACAATATAGGCCTGAGTAGCGCTTTCGAGGTGGCGCATACCAGTGTGGCGCGCCAGCAGTTCAATAATATTCGACATATCTGATTGGCCGCCGACCGAACTTTGCAAGTCGTTATTGACATAGCGCCCACCCTTATACAGCAAGGCGCTATGCATAGCATCAGCTTCGGTGAAATCGAAAATAATGCCGCCAGTGTATTCTGGATGCGCCAGCGTGATATCAAGGATAACATTATCAATTCCCAGCCGCTCTAACCGTTCATACAATGCTACTAAATTCACATAACATTCACTATGGCGGATAACTTCTGGTAGGTCTTCGGCCGACCTGGCGGTCAAAAGCTTAGATAATTTTTGCAGAACTTCGCTAGAGTGCGATAAACCGACGATATCAATCGCGCGGTCGCGAAACTTATCTGGCGCCAGCGTTCGCTTCTGCGCTAGTAGGCGCGCCATCAGGCTAGTTTGTACGGCGTCAAGGTCAAGGTATTCGCTCAGTAGCAAATCGAGCATCTCGGAGTCATTGATGCGCAAATTATAAGCCGAACGCTTGATGCCCATAGCGTCGAGACCGCGCTTGGCGATAGCGATTGCTTCGACATCAGCTCGCGGCGACTCGCAGCCGGCATGCTCGTAGCGCAACAAATATGCTGCGCTCGGATATGCCGATACACTGAAAGCGCCCGCTACGATGTCGTAACGGCGACGATTCTGTAATTTTGACTCAGTGTCAATATCATATTCTTCATAGCCGTACAGTGTTGCCGTATTGCGCCACGATTGCTCGACTAGCTGGCAAGCGCGCACGGTATTCGGATAGTGCACGTCTGTATCGGCGGTTACATTGGATGCTGGTGCCATCATATACCCCTATTATAGCATAAATGGAATTATTTTGCAAGAGTGCTATCTACAAACTCTTTACAGGCGCACCTAAATCAGCTAGAATGGGTTTGCGCGCTAGATGTGGTTATACGTGTGGCAACTACATGGATAATGCGATTATGCGTAGACGCGCTGCGCGTTGCTAAGAATCGGTAGATGTCGCGATATAGTACTTTACAATGACACGCAGATGTGGCGGAATTGGTAGACGCGCTAGCTTCAGGTGCTAGTGCCCTTCGGGGCGTGGAGGTTCAAGTCCTCTCATCTGTACCATAACTTGTATTTAGTGGAACAACGTTAATGCTGCCCGCTCAGGCAAAGCGGGCTTTTTTGTTGAGCAAATAGTTGCCTCGCAGCTAAAGTTTGTGTTTAAATAGAAGCATGACGAACGAAGAACTAGCGATCAAGATCGATAACCTAAGCGATATCGTTGCTAATCTAGCAAAAACGATGGACGAACGGTTTAAGCAGATTGACCAAAGGTTTAAGCAAATTGACGAACGTTTTAAGCAGATTGACCAAAGGTTTAAGCAAATTGACGAACGTTTTGAGCAGATTGACCAAAGGTTTAAGCAAATCGATGAGCGGTTTAAGCAGATTGACCGCAGGTTTGAGCAAGTTGACCAAAGGTTTAAGCAAGTTGACGAACGGTTTAGACAAGTCGATGAGCGCTTTGAGCAGATCAACGAACGCTTTAGGCAAGTTGACGAGCGTTTTGAGCAAATCGATGAGCAGCTCGCTGATATCCGCAAAGACCACAAGACTCTGGTTGATATCGTGAAAGATATGGATCTGGCGGCAGATGAACGATTCCAGGAATTAAAGGCTGGGCAAGCCGAGCTAGCGGCTAACCAAGAGAGTCTGCGGGCCGACCTTGCTGTCGTTCGCCGCGAGCTGTACCATGAGTCTGGCAGCCGCGAGATGGTAGACGACACGCTTTATAACTCGCTTGATAAGCGCTTACGCCGAGTAGAGGCAAAGTTTCCTGATTTAGCGTCGAGCCAAGCAGCCTAGCTGTTCCGCTCAAAATACGATTGCTCTTCTCTTCTCCTACGCTAGTTTTAAATAAGTGTAAGCGATAGCGTGCATATATTTGGTCTGTTAATCGATTAAGAGGCCACTTTTTGCTAGCGACGCTAACAATTCTAACAACCTATTTGTAGAAAATATATTTTGGCAGCATCTACCTATACCTGCGGCAAAACATCGCCGTTGACACTAGCGGTAAGCGATCGCAGATTGTCGCCGACTTTGACGCCTGGATTCATAATACCGAGCGGATCAAAAACTTTTTTGATAGCCGCGTACATTTCGCGAGTGCGAACGTCAAGGTGTTTATACGCGAAATGCGCTGCGATCCGACCCTCGGCTGCTTGGCCAATGAGCGCGCCGTCATATTTAACAGCCAAATTAGATAATTCGTCAAAAATCTTGAATAATTTTTGCTTGTCTCCAACTTGACGCAGCGACAGTACCGGATGAACCGTGTAAGTTTCGGTTAGTACGTGCCCAGAAATAGGCATATTACAATGCAGACGACCAGCCAAAACTGTTAATGCTTTGGTAAATTCATCGAAACGCGCAGCTGGAATATAAATATCACTATACAAATGCGGCGCAAAAGCTGGGTTTTTGTCAGGCAATTCGGCATAGCGAGCAATATTAAGTGTCGATAATAGCGCGCCATCGTCCGTGTCTTCGCTAGAAACGAATTTGACTCCCTCGGCACTGCTGAATGTCTTCTGGATTTTTTTGAGGTTACGAGCGCGAGTGCGAGTATTAAAATCGTCAAATCCGGCGATAATGACTGCTTGCGGGTCAGCTCCGTCTAGGTTAAGCCAGTCAAAGCGCCGGCCAGCAGTAGCGGCAGCGCTAAATAGCTGAGCGTCAAAATACTCGGTAAAAGCGACACCGCTATCGCGCAATATACGCATAGCGTCATTGGCTACGCTAGCCGAAGCAAATACTAGCGCGAAGACCTCATTGCTCTGGCTATGAAATTCGGTGCGCAAAATCATCTCGCTGATAATACCTAGCGTACCCTGCGCACCGATGAATAGCGGTGTCAAGTCGAACTGATTTCCTCTCTTGACAGAGGCTATAGAGCTATAGCCAGACTTATCATATTCTGGGAGAGCAGTAATCACGTCGTGGTATTCATCAATGATTGCGTCAATGCCACGGTAAATATCGCCCTCTAGATTCTGCAGGCCTTTCTTGCGGCTGAGCTCGCGCCGGCCGAGCGGGCCTGTCTGCAAAATATCGCCATTTGCCAAAACGATCTCGAGCTGGCTGACAAAGGCACTCAAGTCGCCGTATTTACCGCTAGCCAATCCAGCCAGATTGTCGGCGATAGCTCCGCCAACTGTTCGACGCGCATCTAGGCCGTCGAGTGGCGGGATGCTAACGCCCTGCAGGCTTAGCGCTTGACACAGGGTTCCAATGGTCGTGCCGGGCTGCAAGCGAACTAACCGCTGCTTGGCATCATACTCAAAAATATTATTCATATGCCGCGACATATCGGCTATCGCCCCGCGGCCAATCGCGCCTCCCGTAGTTCCGCGGCCTGAACCGCGGACGGTTATCGCCTGAACATGCCCGCGTTCAGCTAATTGCCATGATAATCGTGCCGTTTTGCGAATATCTTCGGTATTGCGCGGCGCGACGATCATCTCTGGCGCAAGACTCAATACTCCAGCATCGTTAATATAAGCCTGCCGCACATCGGGCCGGAAGTCAATCTCTCCTAGCAAATGTCCGCGTAGGTAATTAGCAATTTTGCTCATACACCCTCATCTTCATATAAATCTATTTTAGCATAAGCTGCAGTAATTTTTCGCGAATTTGTTAGAAGTTTGCTATAATTATTTGTGCAAGCAAAATACGTGCGATTTGCACGGCAGCGGTGTGCCGCTAGAGCTTGCAAACGCTCGCGGATGTGGTGGAATTGGTAGACACGCATGCCTTAGGAGCATGTGCTTTCGAGCGTGAAGGTTCAAGTCCTTTCATCCGCACCAT
>NZ_PQNZ01000032.1:0-8953 GCF_004138385.1 Candidatus Nanosynsacchari sp. TM7_ANC_38.39_G1_1
CGCTGAGTTTGCGGTTGTATTCGAGCGCGCCAAAGCGGAAGATGCGTACGGCGATAGCTATGACGATGATTGCTGCGGCGGCCAGAATAGCGATGCCTAGAGTTGCTTCGCCTAAGCCGAGGTTGCCGGCGGCGTTGCGCAGCATCAATGGTATTGGCGAGGTTAGCGGGAATAGCGACAAGAACTTCACTAGCGGCGCATCAGGCATTGATATGAACATTGTTACAGCATATAGCGGCCCGAACAGCAAAATCATTACTACACCAAAGAAGCTGTTGGCTTCTTTGGCGGTAGGTACAGCAGCGCCGATTGCTACTAGTAGGCCGGTAAACAGCATGAAGCTGCCAGCAAATGCCAAGAAACCGATGGCGATACGCTGCGGATCGACCGGCAGGCTGCTGAGATCAACTGATGGTAGTTTAAGCTGGTCGTGAAAAATCAGATAGCCAATGAGCACTGGCGATACGACCAGCAAGCCTTGGATAATCGCCAGAATAATCAGCGAAATGATTTTACCAACTATCAGTGTGCGAGCTTCGATGGTGGTGAGTATCATCTCGATGACGCGATTTTCTTTTTCCTCGGTAGTACTGGTTAGCATTTGATTGCCGAAGAATGTAATCAAGAAGTAAAATAGTATCAAGAATACTCCCGGCAAGATCATCTCTTGAATGCTATCGTGGACTTTGCCGTCGCGGTAAACGGTGCTGGTCGAGTTAACTTTGCCTTGGACAACTTTTCGAATAGCAGGATTGACATCTGACTGGACAGAGGCTGATAGCAAACCGTTAGCGAGGCTGCCGTAACGGCCGTTGTCAAAAATACCGACATCTTTACCATAGATTTCAATTGGCTGCTGATCGAGGTCTTTCGGGTAGTAGATATAGGCGTCAAGCTGGCCGTCTTTGACACGGTTGATGGCGGCTTGTTTGTCACTAGGTTTAACTTCTGCAGCCTTAGCGGCAGCGATTAGCGGTGGTTTAACTAAGTTGGATTCGTCGGTAATTGCCACGCTGAAGGATTGCTCTTTGAGCTTTTCAGCGGCGTCGTCGGTGGCTTTGTTTGATAGGAATAGGATGCCGAAAGTAGCCGCAAACACTAATGGAAAGCTAATTGCTAAAATCCAAAATGATTTTTTCTTGAGGGCGCGAACGATTTCGAAACGGATAACAGTCGATAAATTATGCATTTTGTTCCTCCTTGTTGTCGTGGCTGTAAACTTGGATAAAGATGTCATCGAGCGATTTGCCGCCAAATTGTTTACGAACGCTGGCGACGGTGCCGTAAGCGCGCGCTGCGCCATCCTTCAGCAGTAATATGCGGTCGCATAGGCGTTCAACTTCTTCCATCTGGTGAGTAATCATCACGACGGTAGCGCCTTTGGCCTGGTGTTCTTCGATAATTTCCATTAGCAGGCGGCGATTGACTGGATCAAAGCCTTTGGTTGGCTCGTCGAGAATTAGCAGCTCTGGGTTGTCGATGACGGTGATACCGAGCTGGACTTTTTGCTGCTGGCCACCCGAGAGCTTATCGAGGCGAGTTTTGGCTTTGTCGAGCAGGCCGACACGCTTCAGAAAATCAAGCGATTTTTGCCGGGCGTCGAGGCGGCTCATGCCCTTGAGCTGGCCGAAATAGGTCATAATATCAATAACCGGCTCTTTTTTGTAAAGGCCGCGTTCTTCTGGCAAATAGCCGAGCTTGATGCCGCTTGATACCGAATAGGGCTTGCCGCCGACTAGCAGTTCGCCGGCGGTCGGCTGATAAATGCCGAGCAAGGCGCGAATGGTAGTAGTCTTGCCGGAGCCGTTACTGCCGAGAAAACCAAATGTTTCGCCGCGTTTGACCTCAAAACTTAAGTCTTTGATGACTTCGGTCTTGCCGAAACGCATCTTAAAATGAGTAATAGAAATAATAGGTTCCATATTTTCCATGATAGCATAGGCTAAAGCAGTTGTGAAAATTACTAGCAAAAATGCTTGAAAAATCCATATTTAGCGTTTATGCTTGGTATACAGACGCTATATGTATAGTGTTTAGTAAAATAGACAAATATGCAAATAAATTGCGCAAAGCAAGCCCAGATGGCATAGCTAGTTTTTTGCGCTCAAAAATAGCAGCTAAAAATAAGAAAGGAAACGATGGCAGATATTACAGTTGTGAAACGCGATGGTAGTAAGCAGCTTTTTGATGCGAACAAAATTAATTTAACTTTGCTGGCAGCTAGCGAAGGCTTGCCAGACCAAATTGCGAAAGTGGCACAAATAGCGGCCGAATTGCAGTTGACGCTGTTTGACGGCATTACTACCGAGCAACTTGATGAAGGGCTTATCCAGACGGCAGTCCAAAATGTCAAAGACGACCCGGACTTCGATACGATTGCGGCGCGATTGCTGCTGCGAACTATCTACCAGCAAGTGCTCGGCGATTATACTAACGAAATCGAGCTTAAAAAGCTACACGCGCAAAAGTTCCCTATCTATATTCGCCAAGCCGCTGAAGAGGGTCTACTAGATAAGCGAATGGCTGATTCGCAGCTATTTAACCTCAAAAAGCTGGCGGCGGCGCTTGATCCGAGCAAGGATTCACTTAGCAAATATCTCGGCGTAGTTACCAACCGCAATCGTTACGCGCTGCGGCGCCAAAGCGGCGATCCGATCGAGGTGCCGCAATTCACTAATATGCGTATTGCTATGGGTTTGAGTTTTAACGAAACCAATCCGACTGAGGCAGCGATAAATTTTTACCGCCACATGGCTAATCTGGAATACAGTCCGGGCGGCAGTACGCGTGTTAATGCTGGCGGTTCATTTCCGCAGTTGAGCAATTGTTTTGTCATGGAGGTTCAAGACGATATGACTTCGATAGCCAAAAGTATTCGCGACACTATGTTCATCGCTAAAGGTACTGGTGGTATCGGCATTAGCATGAATAAATTGCGTGCTGCTGGTAGTCCTGTCAAAACCACCAATACCGAGTCAACCGGTCCAATTCCATTCATGAAAATGATCGATACGGCGCTATTTGCAGTATCGCGCAAGGGTAAGAAAGCGGGTGCAGCAGCGGCGTATATGGAGAACTGGCACCTTAATTTTTCGCAATTCCTCGATTTGCGCCAGAATTCGGGCGATCCGTACTTGCGGACGCGATTTCTAGATACGGCGGTGTTTATTTCGGATGAGTTTATGAAGCGCGTCCAAGACGGGCAGGATTGGTATTTGTTTGATCCGGCTGAAGTCGGCGACTTAAACGAACTATACGGTGAAGCATTTAGCCGCCGCTACCAGGAATATATCAAGCTAGCAGAAGCCGGTAAAATTAATCGCTTCGAAGTTGTGCCGGCCCGCCAACAGTTCCGCCAGATTCTCAGCAGTCTGCAAGCGACTGGACACCCTTGGCTAACCTGGAAGGATGCTATCAATTTGCGAGCGCTCAATAATAATACCGGGACAATCCATCTCAGTAATTTGTGCACCGAAATAACTTTGCCCGAGGACGAAAACAATATTGCGACTTGCAACCTGGTTAGTATGAATTTGTCAGCTTTTCTCAATGCTGATAAGACTTGGGATTGGCAGCGGCTAGAGTCGGCGGTGCGGTCGGCTACGCGGCAGTTAGATAATCTAATCGACATAACCAATACGCCAATCCCTGAGGCGATGCGCAGCAACGAGCAGAATCGGGCACTGGGGCTCGGCTATATGGGGTTATCGGATGTTTTGGAGAAGCTAGAGATTAGTTACGAAAGCGAGGCTGCCTACGATCTGGTTGATCAGCTAACTGAGTTTATCAGCTACCATGCCATTGATGAATCGGCTAATCTAGCAGCTGAGCGCGGCAGCTATCCGAACTTTGCTGGCAGCGGCTGGAGCAAGGGCTTACTGCCTATCGATACCGTTGATAAACTTACAACAGAGCGCGGCGTTAAGGTAAAAATTGATAGTAAATCGCGCCTGGATTGGGAAGTGCTGCGCCAAAAAGTCAAAAAAGGTATGCGTAACGCAACTTTGATGGCGATCGCACCGACAGCTAATATTTCGCATGTGGCAGGTACGACGCCAGGACTCGACCCGCAGTTTAGCCAGATTTTTAGCCGTAGTACGCTCAACGGCAAATTCCTAGAGGTTAATGCTAATTTAGTGCGCAAACTCAAACAGCTTAATCTGTGGGAATCGCTCAAAGACGACTTGCTGGCGAATCAGGGCGATATTCAAGGTTTCGAACAAATTCCGCAGGCAGTCCGCGATGTCTACAAAACTAGTTTTCAGTTGAGTCCGTACGCTTTTATCGAGGTGGCGGCGCGAGCGCAAAAATGGGTTGACCAGGCGATTAGCCGCAATATGTACCTAGAATCACGCGATATTGATGAATATATCGAAATCTATTCAGAAGCATGGCGTCGCGGTTTGAAAACGACATATTATCTGCATGTCAAGCCGCGCCATCAATCCGAGCAAACCACCGTTACATCGCAATCGGTACAGAAAGTTCGTACCGACAGCGCTAAAAGGGTAAGCGGTTTCGGCTTTGCTCGGCGCAAACAATCATAAACGTTGCTAAAATCACAATAATAAGGAGGAAATATGACGCAAACAACACAACCGCAAGGTATTTTGGGATCAGGCCTGCGCGACGGCTTGCAACTCAAGCCAGTACGCTACCAATGGGCGATGGATTTGTATAATCAGGCAGTTGCTAACACTTGGTTCCCGAATGAAGTACAGCTAGTGCAAGATTTGGCGGCGTTCGAGAAGCTGACCGACGACGAAAAACATGCCCTGAAAACGGTGATTAGTTACTTGAACCCAAACGAATTACTTATTAATAAGTCGTTAGCTTTTGGTATTTATCCATACGTCAATGCCGCCGAGGCGCACTTGTATCTATCGAAACAGATGTGGGAAGAAGCTAACCACTTTATGACCTTTGAATACATTATCGAAACGTTTCCGTTTGACCGCCAAGAAATTTACGCGGCAGGCTACGGCAAGAAAAGCCTGAAAGACAAGTCTGACTTCCAGACCAAGTATGTCGGCCGCATGCTGAATGATAAGCTGGATGTTACTACTACCGAGGGTAAAAAAGATTTTGTGCGCAATCTGGTAGCTTATAATATTGTGCTCGAGGGTATTTGGTTTTATAGTGGTTTTATGGTTGGCATGAGTTTTCGCCGGCGTAATTTGCTGCGCAATGTCGGCAGTTTGCTAGATTGGATTACCAAGGATGAAAATCTGCATTTAACTTTCGGTATTAACCTGCTGTTGACAATTCTTGACGAGAACCCAGATTTGCAGACGCAAGAATTTGCCGACGAGATTCGCGATCTGATTTTGCAGGCGGTGGCGCTTGAGGAGGCTTACAACAAAGACATGCTGCCAAAGGGTATCCTGGGCTTGAATGCGGATTATGTGAACCAGTATGTTAAGTTCATGACTGACCGCCGCCTGGAAGAACTGGGTTTCGAGAAAGAATACAACGTACCTAATCCAGCCAAGTGGATGGCAGCGGCCAACGATACGCTTGAACTAGTTAATTTCTTCGAGAGTACTAATACGAATTATGAAGTCAACACTGTAAAGTAGCAGTTTTAGCAATTGAATAAGCGGCCTATTAGCCTATAATGAATATAAGCAAAG
The DNA here is from genome assembly GCF_004138385.1 of Candidatus Nanosynsacchari sp. TM7_ANC_38.39_G1_1. Lineage (NCBI taxonomy): Bacteria > Candidatus Saccharimonadota > Candidatus Saccharimonadia > Saccharimonadales (SeqCode) > Saccharimonadaceae (SeqCode) > Candidatus Nanosynsacchari > Candidatus Nanosynsacchari sp. TM7_ANC_38.39_G1_1. Next base: position 5,634 of record NZ_PQNZ01000032.1, read on the forward strand.
GGGGAAATAATGAATCCATCAGCGATAATTAACGACGACATGACGCTCGAGGAAAAACTCGAGGCGATTGAACGCGAGATAGCCAAAGCGCAAGCTGAAGCCGATCAAAAAGCTGAAGCTGACGGCCTACCATCAGCGCCAATTGATCCGGCAACACTAACTATGTGCGAGGGCTGCCAATAGACACGCTACATATAGCGTACTCTAAGCGGTTATGCTATAATAAGGGCCCATGAAAGAGCAATCATACATGGGCAAACAGACAAAATATATCTTTGTAACTGGCGGCGTTCTCTCGGGGGTAGGGAAGGGAATTACCGCTGCGAGCATCGGCGCGGTACTGCAAGCCAAGGGTATTAAAGTGTCAATTCAGAAATGCGACCCGTATCTCAATGTGGATGCGGGTTTGCTTAACCCGGCAGAGCACGGCGAATGCTTCGTGACGCGCGATGGTGCTGAAACCGACCTTGATCTCGGCCATTACGAGCGGTTTCTAGATATAGAGTTGACGCAGAAAAACGCCACGCTGGCGGGACGCTTATTATCAGAGCTGATTGCCGATGAACGTGCCGGTAAGTTTCACGGCAAAACTGTCCAACTAATCCCGCACCTAACGCACGCCATTCAAGAGTCAATTATTGCGGCTGGCGAAGGCAGCGATGTGCACATCGTAGAAATCGGCGGTACAGTGGGCGACTACGAGGGGTTAAGCTTCATCGAGGCGATCCGCGAATTTGCTCACAAAATCGGCAAGGAGCGCTGCTTATACGCGCATGTGGTTTATGTGCTGTTTATTGATACCAGTAAAGAGTTCAAGAGCAAGCCGGCGCAAAATGCCTTAAACGATTTGCGCGGTTTCGGTATCGTGCCAGAGATCGTGGTTGTCCGCAGCGACGAGCCAGCGCCTGAGTCAGTTGCTCAAAAAATTGCTTTGTACGGCGGCGTTGACTTGCCGGGGGTGCTGATGCTGCCAAATCTCGATACCGTATTTATGATTCCCGAGCGGATAGCCGCTAGCCCATTGATGACCATTCTCGACAAGTTCACTGGTAATTTTGCTCAGCCGAATCTCGCGAAATGGCAAGCGTTAACTCAATTGCAAAGCAAAAAGCCAACTGATATCGTGACTGTCGGTTTAGTTGCTAAGTATATGGAAAACAAGGATACTTATCTGTCGGTGACCGAGGCGCTCAAGAGTGCGGCTTGGCATGAAAATGTTGGTTTGCATATCAAGTGGCTCAATGCCGAAACAGTTACCGAGCGCGATTTCGAGACGGTTGATGCTCTGCTGGTGCCAGGCGGCTTTGGCCCGCGCGGGATTGAAGGCAAGATTGCGGCAGCGCAGTATGCGCTTGAGCGCGATGTGCCGTATTTGGGGATTTGCTTAGGTTTGCAGACAGCGGTAATTGCGGCAGCGCGGCGAGCTGGGCTCGACGATGCTAACAGTACGGAGTTTGACGATGCTACGACGCATGATGTGGTGTATATTATGCCTGGCCAAGAGGGCAAAGAATCGACTGGCGGTACGTTGCGGCTGGGCAATTATCCGGCAGTATTCACGCCAGGGTCGCTTGCTTCCAAAGTATATCAGTCGGATCACACCGAGGAGCGCCACCGCCACCGATATGAGGTGAACCAGCAGTTTCTAGATGAGATTGCCCGTGGCGGCGTGGCGGTGTCGGGCTTGTCGCCAGACGGGCGGCTGGTCGAATTTATCGAGGCGCCAAATTGCCGCTATTTTGTCGCAACGCAAGCGCACCCCGAGTTTCGTTCGCGGCCAATGCGGCCGCATCCGCTGTTTGCTGGACTGATTAGAGCGGCTGTCTCTTGACAAATTATACTACTTATGCTAATATGAGAATATGGCAGAAGAAGAAAAACAAAAAGTAGAAGATTTCGAGCCAACTTACAACGAGAGCAGCGACGATACAGCGATGTTGCGAGCGGTGCTGCAATCGGATCATGCTCGTAATATTACGCCAGTATCGGTGTATCGCCAGCCAGATTTTGACGGCACGGAAGATTAACTGTAGTAAAAGTGTTATAATATGGTCTATGATTGATTGTGTTATTACACTGAAGAAAATAATTGACAAACTGTATCAGCAGCAGGTTGATGTACAGTTAACGCGCCCCGACCCAAAGTTTGGCGATTTTGCGACCAATGCGGCGCTACAATTAGCTAAGCCGCTGGGTAAAAACCCGCGCGAAATTGCTGAGGCGATCGCTGATGAGCTGCGCGGCCACGAGGAACTGAGTGAGGTTAGCGTGGCTGGGCCAGGCTTTATTAATGTGAAATTAAGCGATCAAGCGGTATTGGAGTCGCTGAAAGTGCGGCCAGCGACTAATCGTGCAGGCAAGACGGTCGTTATTGAAACGAATTGCTCAAATCCGTTTAAGGCTATGCATATTGGCCATGCTTTGAATGTGGTTTTGGCAGATACTATGGCGAATTTGCTGGCGGTGGACGGCGCGTCGGTACACCGAGTGAGCTACCATGGCGATGTCGGCACGCACGTCGGCAAGAGTATGTGGGCGATTCTTCGCGAAGTTGACGGCGATGTCAGCAAATTAGACGCTATTCCGGCTGATAAGCGCAACGAATTTATGAGTCGTACATATGCTGAAGGGGCACGGGCAGCCAAGGAATCACCAGAGGCACGGGTGAAAATTGATGAGCTGGCCAAGCAATCGTTTGTGTTGGACGATCCGCTGTACAAGCAGGTGTACGAGATTTGTAAGGCCTGGAGCTTTGATGAAATTGACGCCAATGTGGCGCGGCTGGGAAATGTGCCAATTGAGCGGCGTTATGTTGAGAGCGAGACTGAAGTACCAGGCAAGGCCTTGATCAAAGAAAAAACCCCAGAGGTCTTTACCAAATCAGATGGTGCATATATCTTCAAAGGTAGCCAATACGGTGCGTTTGATAATGTGTTTATCGGTTCGCACGGCAACGGGCTGTACGGCGCACACGATATGGGGCTGATTCAGTTGAAACATCAAGATTATCCGAACCTGGACCTGTCGATTACGGTCAACGGCGAAGAGCAGGCGGCGTATTTCCGCGGGGTGATCGCCGCTAGTGAACTGGCAATTCCAGAATTGAAAGGTAAATTATTTAATTATGCTACTGGATTGGTCAAATTAACAACCGGCAAAATGAGTTCGCGTACTGGCGAGGTGATTACCATTGACTGGCTGTTCAACGAATTCAAAAAAGCCATCAAGCAAGCCGGCGGCGAGCCGACCGACGAGGTGGTGGCGGGGGCGCTGCGCTATCAATTCTTGAAGGTGAAAATCGGTAGCGACGTAGTATTTGA
>NZ_PQNZ01000033.1:0-8622 GCF_004138385.1 Candidatus Nanosynsacchari sp. TM7_ANC_38.39_G1_1
ACAATATTAATTAAACAATATAACTATGAGTGAAGAAATCATCATAACCTATATCACCGTAGCTATACCGCATATAGTAATAATTGCAACCGTAGTAGCCGCTATCGCTTTGATTCGATGGTTTATTCGAAACGACAAGAAATCAAGCAACGACGACAAATAGCTCTTGTTATCATTTGTTTCAATTCCTAGTTATAAATATAGAGCTAAGTTTATCCGCAGCTGCAAACGTCGCAAACAGGTGAAAATGCTTGTTTTTCGTTATTTTTGCGCTTTTTTGCATAAAATTCAATAAAATTGCCTGATACATTGACTTACACATTCATATGTGATATATATATCAGCTTTCATTGACAGGGAGTAGATTCTTGTATGAAAGCGCACTTTGACAAGCCGACCAACCTTTGAAAGAGGTGTTCATTTCGTGCACTCGGAACTTATGATAGTGCATCGACCCCGAAAGGGGTTCATGGCTTGGCTCTTCAGGAGGGTCATGCCCCAGAATACTAGGCCAACTTTTGTTTGGCCTAAACTAGCTGTCGAAATCGGAAATGCCGGGTACTTTGGCAGGCGATGGCTCACTGCCGTCGCAGCAGTGTTGATTGCTATGACAATAGCCGCGGTAAAAGCGCTCTTACTCATCCCGGGGCTCGATAGCTCTGTGGTCAACCTGCTGACTCGCGGTTTTGCGACATTTCTTCCCCGGGGGTGGGCGACAGGGACTGCCTGGACTGTTGGTGTGGCAGGAGTTTTCCTCATAGGAGACTTCACGAACTACACGAAACAGCAGAAGTTTCTTCATAGCCTCAAAGCAACCGGATGTGGAGTGTATGACACCCTGTTGCTCTTCGCACTAATGGAAGAGCAAGCTTTTCGCTCCGGGAGCGAAAAGTGGAGCTGGCGCGAACGAGCACGCGCTAGTGTGTGCTTTGGACTCCTGCACATCACGAATATCTGGTACAGCCTGGCGGCAGGTATCGCCCTGTCAATGACTGGCTTCGGTTTTTTGCTGGTGTACTTGTGGTACTATCGCAAATACCGTAGCCAGGTTGTCGCTACAGCGGCAGCTACGACGTTGCATACGTTGTACAACGTCATAGCATTGAGTCTCATTGCCGCCGCAGCAGTGCTCTACGCAACAATCAGCATCATCAAGGTGTTGTAACCGAGACCAGTCTCCTGCGAACCTCTGTCAAAGTCTCTNACTTNTCATNTTCGCTCCATAGATGCNTNTCTATGCTGATGAGTCGGAAACGACGAAAGCGAATTTCTTATCCAATCATCACTAGCTGGGTTCATTCCTGACTCTGGCGTCCAGAAGACTGGCAAACCTTGCTTTTTAATAGGTTTTTTGCTACAATAGACCACAGAGTTTCTCTCGGGTGAAGCGGGGTTATCGGTGTGATAAAGCCGCAGCTCTCGAGATGCAGGCGGATGTTTGCTGCATTGCCGCTTGCGCCATGAGCCTTTAGCAAGCTCGTTTATTATCATCGTAATTAGGAGAAGTTGAATGCCAACTATCAATCAGCTGGTACGCAAACCTCGCCAGACGGCTAGCAAAAAGTCGAAGTCGCCGGCGCTAGGCCGTATCCACAATGCCCTCAAGGTGCGCTATTACAACCAAAACGCACCGCTCAAACGCGGCGTTTGCGTCAAGGTTACCACCAAAACGCCAAAGAAGCCGAACTCGGCGCTGCGCAAAGTCGCTCGCGTTCGCCTGACTAACGGCCACGAGGTTTGGGCTTACATCGGCGGCGAAGGCCACAACTTGCAAGAACACGCCGTGGTGCTAGTTCGCGGCGGCCGCGTACCAGACTTGCCAGGTGTGCGCTATCATGTCGTCCGCGGTGCGCTTGACCTGCAAGGCGTGTCCAAACGCAAACAAGGCCGCAGTAAATACGGTACCAAGAAGGAGGATAAGTAATCATGCCTCGCAAAGTTACCAAAAAGCTCCAGCGCCAATTGCAGCCAGATCGCAAATACCAGTCGATTTTGGTGCAGCGCCTCATCAACAAGTCAATGCTCAACGGCAAGAAATTAGCAGCCGAGCGGGCTGTCTATGACGCTCTAGCGCAAGCTGCCAAAACCCTCAAGAGCGAAGAGCCGCTAGAGGTTTTCGAAAAGGCAATTAACAATATTAGCCCGGCTTTCGAGGTTAAGTCTCGCCGCGTTGGCGGTGCTAACTACCAAATTCCGTTTCCAATTCAAGGCCATCGCCAGCAGCACTTTGCCTTTACTTGGCTAGTACAAGCTGCCCGCAGTAAAAGCGGCATGCCGTACAGCAAGCGCTTAGCGACAGAAATCGTCGACGCCTGCAACGAAACTGGTATTGCCTTCAAGAAGAAAGAAGACACTCACAAAATGGCCGAAGCCAACCGCGCTTTTGCTCATTTTGCCCGCAGCTAATCGTTTCTTTTCATGCAAATACAGAACCGCTCCTACGCTATACATAGGAGCGGTTTTGCGAAAGTTAAACTTAGCTATCATTTTTGTAAATTATCTGATATAATTGTCGCTAAGAGTAGTTTTTTGGTGCCAAAAAATAACCAAGAATCTCGACAAATCAACTTAATAGAGGAAAAACAATGGCAGCAACCGTTCCATTACAAAACTTTAGAAATATCGGCATTATTGCCCATATCGACGCTGGTAAAACGACTACCACTGAGGGTATTTTGTACCGCACTGGCTTGACGCATAAAATCGGTACCGTCAAGGGTGATGATGGCGGCGCCACCACCGACTGGATGGCGCAGGAAAAGGAGCGGGGCATCACTATTACCTCGGCGGCGGTGACTTGCTTCTGGAAAGGCCACAAGATTAATATTATCGATACGCCAGGACACATCGACTTTACAGCCGAGGTGGAACGTTCGCTGCGCGTGCTCGACGGCGCTGTTACCGTCTTCGACGGCAAAATGGGCGTCGAGGCGCAAAGCGAAACTGTCTGGCGCCAGGCCAACAAGTACAACGTCCCGCGTATTTGCTTCATCAACAAAATCAACCAGACTGGCGGCGACTTCTACAAATCTGTCGAGTCAATTCACAACCGCCTCAGCAAGCAAGCGTTTCCGATCCACTTGCCGATTGGCTTTGAAAAAGATGTTTGCGGCGTGGTCGATCTGATCGATATGAAGGCTTATACTTACGATAATTACACTGACCACGAGCTGAAAGTCGGCGAGATTCCGGCTGACATGCTCGAAAAAGCCAAGCATGCCCGCAGCCTGCTAGTCGAGAATGCTGTCGAGGCCGACGACGGCCTGATGATGAAGTTCTTCGACGAGGGCGAGGAAGCGATTACCATCGACGAACTCAAGAGTGCGCTGCGCAAACGCGTGCTGGCTGGCGACTTCTATTTGGTAACTGGCGGCGACGGCCGCGGCGTGATTGTCGAAAAACTACTTGATTTGATGGCAGATTACTTGCCAAGTCCGCTCGACGTCGACGAAATTTGGGGTAAAAATCCAAAAACTGGCGACGAAGTCGGCCGCAAACCAAGCGACAAAGAACCGATGGCTGCGCTGGCCTTCAAGATTGCCGCTGATCCGTTCGTCGGCAAGCTAATCTTCATCCGCGTCTACTCTGGCGTACTAAAAGCTGGCAGCTACGTCCTTAACACCACCACTGGCGAGAAAGAGCGCATTGGCCGCATCGTCCGAATGCACGCCGACAAACGCGAAGAAATCGATAGTGTTGGCGCCGGCGATATTGCTGCAGTGGTTGGGCTGAAAAATACTTTCACCGGTAATACTTTAGCTGAATTGAGTCATCCAATCGCTCTGGAGTCTATTGAGTTCCCAGAGCCGCCGGTATCAATTGCTGTCGAGCCAAAGACCAAAGCCGACCAAGAGAAGATGGGCATTGCTTTGCAGCGCCTCGCCGAGGAAGACCCAACCTTCCGCATTCACACCGATGAAGAGACCGGGCAGACGATTATGTCGGGCATGGGCGAGTTGCATCTCGAGATTCTAATTGACCGCATGAAGCGCGAATTCAATGTTGAAGCTAATGTCGGCGAACCGCAGGTTGCCTTCCGCGAAACCATCAAAGGTACCGCCGAAGTCCAAGGCAAGCACGCCAAACAGTCTGGCGGCCGCGGCCAATACGGCGATGTTTGGGTACGCTTTGAGCCGAACGAGCCAGGCAAAGGCTTTGAATTCATCGACGAAATCAAAGGCGGCGTGGTGCCGCAAGAGTATCGCCCGGCCGTACAAAAAGGTATTCGCGAAACTCTAGACGGCGGCGTTATTGCCGGCTACCCAGTAGTGGATGTCAAGGCAACCCTCTACGATGGCTCGTACCACGACGTTGACTCTAGCGAGCTGGCGTTTAGCTTGGCGGCGCATATCGCGACCCGCGCTGGTATCAAACAAGCCAATCCAGTCTTGCTCGAGCCAGTCATGAAAGTAGAAGTCACTACTCCCGAAGAGTTCATGGGCGACATCATCGGCGACCTCAACAGCCGTCGCGGCCGTATCGAAAGCATGGATGATCTAATGGGCGGCGCTAAACTAATCAAAGCAATCGTGCCGCTAGCCAACATGTTCGGCTACACATCAGACATCCGCTCAATGAGCCAAGGTCGTGCCGCATCGACAATGGAGCTAGCTCACTACGAGGAAGTTCCACCAAACGTTGCTGCCGAGATTATCGAAAAACGCAACAAGTAGTTTGATAATTAGCTCTAGCGAGAACTTCGCTAAATATGTAAACGCGCCTCTCACCAAGGCGCGTTTGCTGCTATAATAGATACATGAGCTACCAGCTAGCTGTTCAATTTTACAGGCGTAATCGCTTGCAGGTACTCTGCGCGCTATACGTAGTGATTTTAGCTTTTGGCGTGATTACCTCAATTGTGTTGTCTGATGATTCGCACTGGACAAGCTGGAGTCTCAGCCGGTTGGGCGAGACTAGTACCAACCGCCAGTCGGCTTTGGCTTTTAATACTGGTGTTTTTGCCTCAGGATTGATACTTACTGCTATCGGTATTTGCATGACCCGAAGCTATGCTAAGCTTCAGCAATCGCGCACCGCCAAATTGTCAGCTTGGCTGATGATTACTTTGTCTGTATGTATGGTTGGCGTAGCGCTTTGTCCGAATGACACTATGCACGCAGCGCATTTTGTTTTTTCGCGCGGGATAATTGTCGCTATGGTGTTAATGATGCTGACTTTACCGTCGAGCCTTAATTATTTGACACAGCGCGAGCGGCTGTTGTCATTTGGCTTTCCGATTTTTGCAGCAATTCTGGCAGCTCAGGGCTACATCTTGCGAAGCTTTTGGTTTGTGATTATCGAAGCTATATTGGGACTGCTGGCTGCTATTTGGTTGTTTATCGTTTGCCGGCATATTGATAAGCGTTTACGCCAGTAGCCACTTTACACCCGCAGAGCTTTCAACTATAATAAGAAATAACGCGCGACGCGTTTTGTCGAGGTGGCAACACTTTCGATAATTGCTCGCGTCGTGAATAACATAATACTAACGTTAGGAGAACTACTTCTATGGCAGACTTTGACCGTTCAAAGCCTCACATCAACGTCGGTACCATGGGTCACGTCGACCACGGTAAGACGACTTTGACCGCCGCCATTACCCACGTTTTGGCTAAGCGGCTCCCAAGCGACGTGAATAAAGCGCGCGACTACGCAGACATCGATAACGCACCAGAGGAAAAGGCACGTGGTATCACTATCGCTACCTCTCACCAGGAATACGAGTCAGAGAATCGCCACTACGCGCATGTCGATATGCCAGGCCACGCCGACTACGTCAAGAACATGATCACCGGCGCTGCTCAAATCGATGGTGCTATTCTCGTGGTGGCTGCCAACGACGGCCCATTACCGCAAACTCGCGAGCACGTATTGTTGGCTCACCAGGTTGGCGTGCCGAAGATTATCGTCTTCCTCAACAAGATGGACTTGGCCGACCCAGAGCTGGTCGAATTGGTCGAGATGGACGTTCGCGAACTGCTCACCAAGAACGGCTACGACGGCGACAATACACCAATCATCAAGGGCTCAGCCACCAAAGCTCTCGAGGGCGACAAAGAATCTGAAGACGCTATCATGGAATTGGTCAAGGCGATGGACGACTACTTCGAGCTGCCAAAGCGCGACCTCGACAAGCCATTCTTGATGCCAATCGAAGATGTCTTCTCGATCAAAGGTCGTGGCACCGTGGCTACTGGCCGTATTGAGCAAGGTGTCATCAAACTGAACGACCCAGTCGAAATCGTTGGCCTAAAACCAACTCAGAGCTCGGTCGTAACTGGTATCGAAGCCTTTAAGAAAACTCTCGACCAGGGCCAAGCCGGCGACAACGCTGGTTTGCTGCTGCGCGGTATCGAGCGCGAACAGATCGAGCGCGGCCAGGTTATCGTTGCTCCAGGCACGCTGACGCCGCACACCGAATTCGAGGCTGAAGTCTACATCCTCAAGAAAGAAGAGGGTGGACGCCACACGCCGTTCAGCAAGGGCTACAAGCCGCAGTTCTACTTCCGCACCACTGACGTGACCGGTGAAGTTGAATTGCCAGCCGACAAAGAAATGGTTATGCCAGGCGACCAAGTGACCTTTAAGGTTAAATTGCTCGCCCCAATCGCTATGGACAAAGGTCAAGACTTCGCTATCCGCGAAGGCGGCCGTACTGTCGGCGCTGGCGTGGTGACCAACATCATCAAGTAATTTACACTCTGTAAGTTACTACCGAAAGCACCTCCGGACTATCGGGGGTGCTTTTATTGTCTGCAACCAGCGGTCACCGACAAGATTAAACCTTAACACGTCTTATCGCCCGCGCAGTTCTTGCAATTCACGCTAATTATTGCTATAGTAATGTTCGTATTAATTAATCGCCTCGAGAACTCTGCCAGACGCTAACGAAACCGATTCGAGCGGAGGTTACGAGGTAAAAGGAGTAACAAAATGGCCGAAGATAAAGGTCTCACTATCCGCATCCGCCTCAAGGCGTATGACCACACAGTTATTGATGAATCTGCTAAGCGAATCGTCGACACCGCTGTTCGTACTGGCGCGACAGTCGCCGGACCAGTGCCTCTGCCAACTCGCCGCAGCACTTATACGGTAACGAAAAGCCCGCACGTCTACAAAATGGGCGGCGAGACATTCGAAATGCGCGTACACAAGCGCTTGATTGACATTTCTAACGCTACGCCGAAAACCATCGAGAACTTGCAAAATCTATCATTGCCAGCTGGCGTTGACGCCGAAATTAAAATGTAAATAGCATCTCGCTCTTTGCGCAAGAAAAGACTCTACGAGCACTGAGAGGGTCTTTTCTTTTTCTATGAGACAGAATAGCAGTTATAGAGCCACGAAACAGGGAAGTACGACGCTTATGATATACTTTAATTATGGCTTCACAGCGGCACAAACAACGCACATATGCCCGCAACCGTGTATTTAGCCGGCGCGGCAACGAAAAGTTCGAGCCCGACGGCGTCTATTTGCTAAAACTAGTCACGGTAACGATTGCTGGCACATTATGGCTAAAATTCAAAGTGCCGCTAGACATCGGCAGCTTAACGCTATCAGCCTTTCCGCTGGGGCTAATTGGCGGAGCACTGGCCGTTTATCTCTGGGAAAAGCGCCCAGGCAACCGGCACATATGGTACGCGATTTTGCTAGTCGTAGCTATTGTGTCATATTTCTTGCCAGCAGGAATCTTGCTTTGACGGCCACTAAAAATTTGTCCTTAAATAACTCCAAATTTTTAGCGCTTCGTCTGTACATGAATACGGCATGGTATAATGGAATTCAGGAGGGCGCATGGCACTAACTAATGACGACAAGCAATGGATTAAAGAAGCAATTGTTGAAGGCGTTAACGGAGCGTTGGAGACAATTGTACTACCGCGATTTGACGCAGTCGAAGCAGATATATCGGAATTAAAGAGAGATGTCTCCGAACTGAAAGAAGATGTCTCCGAACTGAAAGAAGATGTCTCTGGACTGAAAGAGGATGTCTCTGGACTGAAAGAGGATGTCTCTGGACTGAAAGAGGATGTCTCCGGGCTGAAAGAGGATGTCTCCGGACTGAAAGAGGATGTCTCTGGTCTGAAAGAAGATGTATCTGGTCTGAAAGAGGATGTCTCCGGGCTGAAAGAGGATGTATCTAGTTTGAAAAGCGACATGCGCGAGGTCAAAAGCCGGCTCGACAGTGTTGAGAGTGATATTCGCGAAGTCAAGGATCGACTTAACGGTGTTGAAAGCGAGATGCGCGAGGTCAAAAATCGACTCGGGCGAGTTGAAGGCGAGCTGCAGGCACTTACTAACGATATTGAAGAAATATACGACGTTATTTATGGCAAGCCGAACAAAACCCTGATGAGCGCCAGCTTTTCCAAGATGTCGTCAAAAGAAAAGCTGCTAGTCATTAACGAAGAATTGTTAAAAATAGCGAAAGATACGGGCGTTGTTTTGCCGCGCTAAAAAGCGATCGTATAGAAACTTATAATCTAATGTATCAATCTACAAAGACAGTATTAAAACCTTAATTTAAAATGATTCGATTTTATTTACAAAAACTAGTTCGCGATAAAGTCGTGAAAAAGTGTCTGGATGACGAAGAAGTTTTACATACGGAGTACCGCA
>NZ_PQNZ01000034.1:0-8186 GCF_004138385.1 Candidatus Nanosynsacchari sp. TM7_ANC_38.39_G1_1
TTGAAAACTACGGTGCCGCTCTTAGCTGCGTGGATAGTGTAGTTGCGGCTGATGTAAGTACCTGGGCCGGCAACTTTGGTGCTGCCAGTCTGGCGAACTAGCACCTCGCCCTGGTTGACTTTTTGCCCGCCGAAACGCTTGACGCCATTGCGCCTACCAGCACTTTTGTGGGTATTATCGCTCGAACCGCCAGCTTTAACGTGTGACATAAAACTCCTTTAATTTAATATAAGACAATCTATGCTATTGTACGCGAAGCTATCGGAAATGTCAAGCTTTACGAAAGTAATTACTGTAGCAGGCGCGAGCTTGGCGGGCGGGCTGCTTTTAATTTTCATCGAGAGGTTTAAGCAGCAAGATTTCTCGTGCCACCACCTGGTTCTGGCGGTAGTAGAGTAGCTGCTCGTCGCTGACTAAGTTTAGATGTAGGCGTCGGTAGCCTAAATCTGCTAACTGATCAATAAGCGGTAAATGTGTAAATTTACCGCTATGGTCGCGCCAGGCGGGCACAGCGACGACTAGTGCTGTACTCGGATTGATTTGCGGGCGGATGTTTGCTAAAAACTGGCTGATGATGTGATTGCAGTTACCGCGGACTGCGGTGAGCTTGGTGGGCTTCGGCGGGGCCGAGAAGGGTTGGCCGAGGTAGGCCTCGCAGACGACGCGGTTGATTTCAGATTTTTGAGCAGTATTGAGCTTGACATCGGTGGCATCAGCTTGAAAGATTTTCCATTGAGGGTTGATTCGGTATTTATTATCGAGCCACTGCATGTTTTCTGTGGCATAATCAACCATTTTTTGGCTTAGGTCGCTACCGTAGACGTCTATCCCTTTGAGCCGCGCTTCTTGGAGAACGGTGCCAGTACCGCAAAAAGGATCCCAGAGGCGGCCAGGTTTTGTATCGCCAGATAGATTTATCATCATCCGTGCTAATTTCGGCGGTAGCATACCGACGAAAGCATCGGTGCGCGGGCGAGCTTGGTCGCGGGCGGCCAGCGCAGTGATGTTCTGGGCGCCGACACTTTCAGCGATGATGAGGCGATTATTCGGCGCTCGGACGACTAGCAGCTCAACTTTCGTCGGCGATAGCCCAAGCTTGTTGTGATGGCTAGCAGCGGTGTTGAGGGCGATTTCTGGGTTCGGGATAAGACGTAAGCTAGTGCCGCTGTCGCGTAATTTTTTCTTGATAAGCAAGCCGGTTTTTTGGACATCGCGCGGCGAGATTTTGAAGCCGTAAGCGCTGATGCCAAGAGTTATTTTATGCTCGCTGGCGCGCCATTTGGCGGCGTAGTGCTGAACGATTTGGCGGCTGGCGGTTAGCCAATTGCCGCGGTCGAGTTCGAGAACGACCCGGCCGGCTTTTTGGCTGCCGCCGAGGGTCTCGAAGTCAAAATCAGGCGAATCTACAAGCGCTGTTTGCTGCGAAAACCATCGGACATTGTCAGCACCGTAGAGCTGTTCTAGCTCGGCTACTCCAAGTGCTGGCTGGCGGCCAAGTATTGTGATATGCATAAATATAGTATACTAGATTGTATGAAAAGGAGACTGTCTTTTCGATTGTGGTTGAGTATTGCCACGTTGCTGTTGATTGCTTTGATACTTTTTCTAGCTAGAAGCGAACTGGTATATGCTTGGGGTTTGCTAGGTAAAATTGACCTTGGCAAGCTTGTGTGGATGTTGCCAATTATTGCGGCCGGATATTTGGCGACTGGCGAGATGATTTTTTCGTATTTGCGTCAGAAAGGCTTCGTGAAGAATATTAATCCGGCAACTCTGGCACGCATATCGCTAGAGTTAAATTTTGTTAATCATGCTTTTCCTAGCGGCGGTGTCAGTGGTATTTCGTATGCTAATTGGCGCTTAGGCAAGTACGGTGTGCCAATCGGACGGGCGACGATGGCGCAATTTGTGCGTTATGTGGTGGGGTTTATGGCGATTGTGGTCTTTTTGGTAGTTTCTGTTTTGATGGTGACGATTGACGGCCGTGTTAACCGCTGGATAATTTTGATGAGCTCAACGCTGGTATTTTTGCTGGTGATGGCGACGCTGCTGGGCGCCTACTTTTTGAATAGCGTCCACCGGATGAAAAAATTAGCCAAGAGGATTACGATGATAACTAACGGTACGGCGTCATTTTTTGCGCGGCGGCCGCAGGTGGTGTTGAAGCGGGAGTCGATAGAGAAGTTTTTCTATGATATGCACGACGATTTTAACGAGCTAAAGCGCGATAAGCGCGTGTTGCTGAAGCCGTTTTTGTGGGCGATGTTATTTACCGCTACCGAAATTGCGCCGATCTGGATTACTTTTCAGGCGCTGGGAATGAGTGTCAACCCGGCGTCGATTTTGATTGCTTATGGCATAGCGACGATTGCTGGATTCATTGTGGTAACGCCGGGCGGAACGGGCGCCTACGAGGCAATCATGGTTAGCGTTTTGGCTTTATCAGGTATAGGCAGTGGCCAGTCGATTGCAGCGATTGTGCTTTACCGGGTAATTGTGCTGCTGACGGCGCTGTTGCTAGGCTATGTATTTTACCAGCTAACAATAGTGAAATATGGACGAAAATCCGATTCCAAGGTTCGGCGTTAGCGGTTTCGTCGAGCTGATTAATCAAGTGCTGGAGTTTTCGTGCAGCTCTGTTGAGATTGAGGGCGAGGTCGCCAACTTCAAAGTAAACCAAGGCAAATGGGTGTTTTTTGACTTGAAAGACGAGGAAGCGAGCGTCGGTTGCTTTATGCCAGTTTATCAACTGCGAACGCCGATTGAAGACGGCATGAAGCTAGTGGTGCGGGCGCAGCCCAAAGTGACGAAGTGGGGCAAATTTAGCGTGACCGTGCAAAATTATCGTCCGCTAGGCGAGGGCAGCTTGCGCAAAAGTTTCCAGCTGTTGCGTACTAAGTTGGAGAAGGAAGGAATATTTGCCGCGGAGCGTAAGCGTTGTTTGCCGCAAATTCCAGCGCGTATCGGCGTGATAAGCAGCACTCAGGCGGCAGGCTACGCGGACTTTATCAAAATCGTAAATGAGCGCTGGGGCGGCTTGCAGATTGACGTAGCGCATGTTCAAGTGCAAGGCGAGGCGGCGGCTGATCAGATTGTTGCGGCGATTAATCGTTTTAACGAGAGTCAAACGCCGCCCGAGGTGCTGGTGATCATTCGCGGCGGCGGCAGTGCTGATGATTTGAATACGTTTAACGATGAATTATTGGTTAGAGCGATTGCTGCCAGCCGCGTGCCGACATTGGTTGGTATTGGCCATGAAGTCGATATGACGCTGGCGGATTTGGCTGCCGATGTGCGGGCTTCTACGCCGAGTAATGCAGCACAAATCATTGTGCCAGACCGGCGAGAACTGCTGCGAGAAATAAAAGCGCTGGTTGACGGCATGGCCTATCGGACGGAGTCAGCGATTGGCGATTTAAGTAGTGAGGTTGATAACTTGCGGCAGCGCGCATTGCTACATCTAGATAGCAGAACTGACGTTTTAACGAGCGAAATCAAGCAATTCCAGCGGATTTTGGCAGCGTACAATCCGCAGTTGGCGCTGGTGCGTGGTTACGCGATTGTGTGCGGTTCGACCGAAATAGGCGAAGTGATTAGTATCGAGGAAGAAAAAATAATTATCAAAGCGGAGGTTAAAAATGTCAAGCAAAAATGAGAAAACTATCAACCAAAAAATCGAAGAGCTGCGCCAGATGGTTGCATGGTTTGAAAGCGATGACTTCGATATTGAACAGGCGATAGAGCGCTATCAAGCAGCCGAGAAACTAGCTAGCGATATCGAAAAAGATTTGAACGGTTTGCGTAACAAAATTACCGTCCTCAAGGAAAAATTCGCGTGATTTTCGCCGCCATTGCGGCCGTGGTGCTGCTGTTTGGCTTCGTGGCTTTCACGGGCGCACCGTACGTACCGTCGCGGCGCCGCGATTTGCAAAAAGCTTTTGATGAGCTATATCGGCTCAAAAAAACCGACGTGTTGGTGGATATTGGCTCGGGCGACGGTGTAGTGCTGCGCGAAGCGAGCCGCCGCGGCGCGCGGGCGATTGGTTACGAACTACAACCGCTGCTAGTACTGATTTCACGTTGGTTATCGCGGCATGACGAGAAAGTGTCGGTGCGGTTAGCTAATTTTTGGCATACGCCGCTGCCAGCCGAGACGACGGTCGTTTATCTTTTTGGCGACGGTCGTGATATCGCCAAGATGGTCCAATATTTACAGCATGAGACTAACCGCCTTAGACATGATATTTGGCTGTTGAGCTACGGTTTCGAGGCAGCTGGGCTTACTTTGCACAAGACCGCGGGCGCGCACAATCTCTATTTGCTGCAGCCGCAAAGTTAAACCTTTGCATATTTAGTCTCGACAAAGTATAATCGTAAGCATGAAGAGTAGGCATCATACAGAAAAAGGCGCCATCACTGGCAGTATTGTCGCTATTGCGGTATTGGTAGTGTTGGTGCTGGGGTTTGGCGGTTTTAGTATTTGGTCATATATGCAATATCTCGACCAGAAAGAAAACGTCGACGAGAAAATCGAGACAGCTAAAGCTCAAGCCGTCAAAGAGAATAGCGAGAAGCTAGAGAGCGACTTCGAAAAGCGCGAGAAAGAGCCGAATCGGCAGTTTAACGGGCCGTCAGATTACGGCGCCTTGACGTTTGAGTATCCCAAGACTTGGAGCGCTTATCAGGCAACCGATATCAGCAAAGGCGGCGGCGTGACTTATGAAGCCTATTTGAACCCAGTGACAATCCCGCCGATTACCAGAGAGTCGAAGATTGCCCTGAGGATAACGATTGAGCAAAAGACTTATGACAAATCTGTGTCTACTTACGATCCGTTAATTAAAAGAGGCGACCTGAAGTCGAGCGTTTACAACGATGGTAAGCATACAGGCACCAAGCTGGTCGGTAATTTTGATAAAGATACTTTTGGTACGGCAGTACTGTTGAAGATGCGCGATCGTACACTGACGATGCGTACTGACGGCGACGTTTTCACTGCTGACTACGAGAAGCTGCTGAAGACTCTCAAATTCAACGAATAAGTATTTTTGCTTGTGCTAGAACAGCCTGTTGCAGCATGCTAAACTAGGTGTATGCAGGAGGGTAAGGCGCAGACTGGTTTGTGGGCAGATTCGCCGTCGTTTGTGGTAGCGGCGCACGAGCTGAAAGCACCGCTTGCCCTAATTCGCCAGCTGGCGATTGAGCTAGAAGCAGGGGAGTATACGGCGCTTGAGCGGGCCGTCTTGGCGCAGCGAATTACACTAACGGCTGAAAGGGCGCTGCGCTTGACGACAGATTTAACTAAAGCTCGCCGCCTAGAAAACGCCTTATTCACGTTAGAAGCGATTGATGCGGCTGGCCTTTGCAACGAAGTGATGAGCGAACTTCAACCGCTGTACCATGCTCATAATAAATCTCTAAAAACCCAGGTAAAATCTCGTCAGCGACTAATGGTGGCAAATCGTGATTTATTGCGGCGAATCGTTGCTAACTTTGCTGATAACGCACTACACTATAGCGCTGATGATTCGTCGGTAGCGATCTCGGTGCGGGCTACCGACAGTAATCAGCGGGTACGGATCGGGGTACGTGATTTTGGACCGGCAATTCCAGCGCTAGCTTGGCGGGCGTTGCGCCAAGGGTTGCGCGAGCCGCTGCCGCTGCATAATCGTCCAGGTAGTAGCGGGCTGGGCATGTTTATCGCTAATGAGTTTGCCTTAGCTATTGGCGCGCAAATTGGCGTTATCCGTCACCGCGATGGCGCAACTTTTTATGTTGATGTACCAGCGTCGACACAGCTGAGGCTATTATGACGCGCGTGCTAGTAATCGATGATGACGAGTGGCTAGCGAAACTGTTTACGCGGCGTCTCGAGTACAACGGTATGGTAGTACAGAGCGCTCCAAATGCCATAGAAGCGCTTGATTTGATAGATAGTTTTCGACCCGCGGTGATTATTCTTGATTTATTCATGCCGGGCCCAAATGGTTTAGTGCTGCTGCACGAGTTGCAATCGTATGACGACCTAGGCCGCATTCCTGTTGTCGTGTGTACAACAAGTGCAAATGACATCACTCTCGAGCAGTTGCGGCCGTACGGCGTGCGATTATTATTAGACAAAGTATCGATGCATCCAGATGATATCGCTAGGGCTGTAAGAGAGGTATTGAGGTGATTGGTATTGAACGTACTAAAGCGATAGTGCTGCGCCGGACGAATTACGGCGAGGCAGATCGCATTTTGACGCTATTAACGCCGCTAGGGCAACGCAGTGCTATAGCGCGCGGCGTACGGCGCGAGAAAAGCCGTTTAGCTGGCGGCATCGAACTATTTGCGGTTAGCGACTTAGTATTGCGCCGCGGCAAGGGCAGCTTGTATACGATTACGCAAGCGCGGCTTGATTGCTTTTACCGCCAGATTTTGCAGGACTACGACCGCTTACAATTTGGTTATGAATGTATCAGGCTGGTCGAGCGGGCTAGCCGCGATGTTGATATTCCAGAGTGGTTTGAAGTGTTGAACGAGACGCTGGCGGGCTTGGGCGATGTAGTTTCTTTGCAGTTGGTGCAAGTATGGTTTTATTTGCGCTACGCTGAGCTAACAGGCTATGAGCTGAGTTTGGTGAACGATGTTGCTGGCCAACCGCTTGATCGCCAAAAGCGCTACATGTATGATTCGATTGAACGAGGCTTGCGGTTAAGCGAGCAAGGAGAGCTTACTGCTGATCATATTAAGTTTTTGCGCTTAGCAGCGAATAAATCGTTGCGACTGGTGGCGCAAATTGGCGGGGTTGAGCAGATATTGTCAGGTTGCTGGTTATTGGCTCGCCAACATGCTGGAGTTTAGCCGTTGAATTGGTCGCTTTATAGCGAAACTGCTGAAAACCAAAGCGTGTTATACTAAAACATAAAGAGTTAAGTGCTCGCGCTCACCAACGCAGAGAGGAGAAAGGAGACTTCTTGTGAGTCAAGCAAAAATGGAAGATATTATTAGCCTGTGTAAGCGCCGCGGCTTTATTTATCAGGGGTCGGATGTGTATGGTGGTCTTTCTGGCACCTGGGATTATGGTCCGCTGGGCGTGCAACTGAAGCGTAATATCATGAATTTGTGGTGGCGCCGGTTTGTTGACGAGCGTGATGATATATACGGCGTCGATGCGGCGATTCTGATGAATCAGAAGGTCTGGCAGGCGAGCGGGCATGTGGATACCTTCGTCGATCCGCTGTGTGAAGACACGGTTAATCACCGACGCTACCGCACCGATCATATTCTCAAGGACAACGGCATTGACGCGGACGGCATGACCATGGAGCAGATGGATGCAGTAATTGCTGAACAAGGCATCAAGAGCCCCGATGGCAATCCGCTAAGTAAGTCGCGCACCTTCAACATGATGTTCAAGACGACCGCTGGGTCTGCTGCATTAACTAGTAGTGTACATTTTGAATCTGGCGTTGAAGAATTACAGAAGACAATAGAGGGTTGGAAGCAACTAGCAGACCAGCAGGTGAGTAGCTACAACGCTCTTGATGCGTTAGAAAAATATATTGGCTCTATCGGTAGATACCTTGAGGACAGACAGGCAGGCTTAGTATATCTCCGCCCCGAAACCGCCCAAGGCATCTTCACTAATTTCAAAAACGTCGTTGATAGCTTCTACCCGAATTTGCCGTTTGGTATCGCTCAGCAGGGCAAGGCGTTTCGCAATGAAATTGCGCCGCGTGACTTCGTCTTCCGCTGCCGCGAGTTTGAGCAGATGGAGATTGAATATTTCGTCGATCCCGAGCATTGGCAGGAGGCGTTTGATGAACTACTTGCGGCGACGCATGCGTTTTTGGCGGAGCTAGGCTTGAACCCAGATCATATACACGAGTTGGACGTACCGGCGGAGGATCGGGCGCACTATAGCAAAAAGACGATTGATATCGAATACGATTATCCAATTGGCCGCGAAGAGTTGATGGGAATTGCGTACCGGACTGATTTTGACCTCATGAACATCCAGCGCGCCAGCGGTAAGAGCATGGAGTACACCGTCAAGGGGACGAACACAAAATTTGTTCCGCACGTCATTGAGCCGTCGTTTGGTGTGGAGCGAGCGCTGATGGCGGTGCTCTCGAGTGCGTACCGTGAGGACGAGCAAAACGGTGAAAAGCGGGTGTATTTGGCGTTGCCAGAGCATTTGG
>NZ_PQNZ01000035.1:0-8152 GCF_004138385.1 Candidatus Nanosynsacchari sp. TM7_ANC_38.39_G1_1
GAGATTTGTCTTTTTTCTCTGAGCCAGCCTTCGTGAGTGCATCTTCGTCAACAGGAATGACGGTAGAAAATTCTTTGACAAAGTTAGGGTTATTTTTCAGTGGCAACTGTGCTGAATCATTCACTTTTTCTTTGAGCAAGCGTTCAATTTCTGGCTTAATGTTGTCGCCTTCCAAAATCTTGCGGCGCATGACATACACCACGCGGCGGTGACGGTTGATGACGTTGTCGTACTGAACAACATTTTTGCGCGTATCAAAGTTATAGCCTTCGACTCGCTTCTGCGCTGCCTCCAACGTCTTGCTGACGGCACGATTCTGGATCGCTGTCTCCTCATCGACACCTAGGCGTTCCAACACATTAGCAATCCGCTCGCCCTGAAAGATACGCATCAAATCGTCCTCGGTCGAAACGTAAAATTGAGTGTCGCCTGGGTCTCCCTGCCGGCCGCCGCGGCCGCGCAGCTGATTGTCAATTCGGCGCGATTCGTGGCGCTCTGAACCAATGACCACTAGACCGCCCAGTTCTTTGACGCCCGGCCCAAGTTTAATATCGGTGCCGCGCCCAGCAATATTAGTAGCTAGCGTAATTGCGCCCTTTTCGCCAGCATGCGAGATAATCTCTGCTTCGCGCTCGTTGTTCTTGGCATTTAGAATTTCGTACTTAATACCTTCGCTATCCAAATATTTGGCGATCATTTCGTTTTTAGCGATTGAACCAGAGCCAACCAACACCGGACGGCCTTCATCGTGATATTCTTTGATCGCTTGAGCTACTGCTTTCAGTTTGCCTTTCTCGGTCTTGTAGATCAAGTCCTGATGGTCCTGGCGAGTAATTGGCTTGTTCGGAGGCACCACCACTACGTCAAGCGAATAAATTTGTTGAAACTCTTCAGCCTCAGTGAAAGCAGTACCAGTCATACCGCTAAGTTTTTTGTACAGTCGGAAGTAATTCTGAAAGGAAATCGTCGCTAGCGTCATGCTTTCCTGCAATACTGGTACGCCTTCTTTGGCTTCAATCGCCTGGTGCAAGCCTTCGCTATAACGGTTGCCTTGCTTGAGCCGACCAGTGTGCTCGTCAACGATTATCACCTCGCCATCGTTTGTCACCACATAGTCTTTGTCGCGATGAAACAGCGTTTGCGCCCGCAAAGCTTGATCCATGTGGTAAACGCTGCGCACATACTCTGGAGTGTATAAGTTTTTTATACCCAGCATTTTTTGGACTTTCTCGACGCCCTCGTCGGTCAGCGCGACCTGCTTGCGTTTCTCTTCCAAGGTATAATCTTCTGGCGTCAACTTCGCCGCAATCTTGGCAAATTGATAATAGCTGTCTGGATTCTCAGAGGCCGGCGCACTGATAATTAGCGGCGTCCGCGCTTCGTCAATCAGAATCGAGTCCACCTCATCGACAATCGCAAAATTCAAATCGCGCTGGCGCACAAGCTCGATATCGTTAACCATGTTGTCGCGCAAATAATCAAAGCCGAATTCATTATTAGTACCATAAGTAATATCTGCCTGGTAAGCTTCTTTACGGGTGCACGGACGAAGCTTCTTCATGCGCGGATCGGTATGCGCCTCATTGTCATAATTTTCGTCGTATAAGAATGAAGCCTCATTGATGATCACACCAGTCGATAAGCCTAACGCATTATAAATTTGCCCCATCCAACCAGCATCACGCTGCGCTAGATAATCATTGACAGTTACAACATGTACACCTTTGCCTTCAAGCGCATTCAAGTAGGCTGCTAGCGTCGACATCAAAGTTTTACCCTCGCCAGTCTTCAGCTCGGCCACGCTACCCTCATGCAATACCATTGAACCAATCAGCTGCACATCGTAATGGCGCTCGCCGATTGTCCGATCGGCCATCTCGCGCACCACCGCAAAAGCGTCTGGCAAAATCGTATCAAGCGTCACAGATTTCTTCTGCAAACGTTTGCGCAGAACATCGGTTTGGCCAGCCAATTCCTTGTCAGATAGTTTCTTGTATTTCGGGCCAAGCGCATTGATTTCGTCGACTTTCTTTTGTAAACGCCGCAAAATCCGCTTCTGCGGGTCACCGAAAACCTTCGTCAGCACCTTCTGTTGTGTTATCGCCATAACGTCAAATTTCCCTCACTTTCAGGTATTTTCCAAAAACTCCCCTAATTATAACTGTTTTCGGGGAGTTTTGGAAGAGGCTGCTACTAAATCGCTACTGCGTTTCGCGGTCAAAACCGCGTTTGAACCGCGCCAGTATATCGCGCCGGCCGACGTGAGCTAACAAATTTTGCTTGTACTTGCGAAGCTGCCCGGCTAGCTTGCGCTCGACGATGTCAGTTGCCGCCATAACGTTCATTGTCGAATCTTTAGCTTTGATAACCTGATCCGGCACGTTAATAATCACTTCGACTTCATATTTGTTGCCGTTATCGCGATTGACTTCCTCGATCTTCACCGAAGCACTCATAGTTTTGCGAGCATGCCGCGTCACTAAGCGATCTAATCTGCCGATTTTCTTGCTAATATACTTTCTCGTCGGTTCATCCAAAACGTAGCCGCCTACGCCAGTTATATCAATATCTGCAATCACTTTGACCCCTTTCGTTAAACCGATAATGTATTTTAATTATAGCATTTAGCCGCGGTGAGCGCTACCAATCGCCTCAGTAATATTCTGAAAGCCATCGCGATCGAGCAACTTAACCAGGCCTTCGTTAATTTCGCCGACAACCTGCGGCCCCTCAAACATTAGCGCCGTCACCATAGCCACCAGGCTCGCACCAGCACAAATCTTCTCGTAAGCATCCTCGGCAGTAAACACGCCGCCGACACCGATAATCACAAAACGATCGCGGTATTTGGCATAAGTTTTGAAAATTAAGCCAGTAGTAAGCTCCCGCGCCGGCTGGCCGCTGAGATTTCCCCTGATCTCGTTATCCAGCAATTTTGAATTACGCAGCGCCGAGCGGTCCTTGACTAGATTGCCAATCGTTAAACCGGCAATCTCATGCCGATCAATTACTGCTAGCAGCTTCATAAATTCCGGCCACTTTTTATCTGTCGGCATCTTAACGAAAATTGGCCGCGTTAAACGCAAGTCATCTACCGCCGTCAATAATTTATCCAGCCGCGCTGGCGTCGTAAACGGCTCGCCGCCATAAGTATTCGGACAGCTAATATTGATTTCGTACAACGGCGCGCAACCAGCTGCCTCTAGCTGGCGCAAACTTTGGCAATAGTCGGCAATCGCTTCGCTATCGCTAACATTTTCGGGATTATTGGTTTTAGCAACTGACACACTCAACGGGAAATCGCGCCACAGCCGCCGCGGATACCGCTTAATCCGTTGTATATTGCGAGCGACTCCGTTATTTGCCAAGCCGACGTTAACTACAATCGATTTCTCGCTCGGTAAGCGGCGAAACCACGGCCGCGGATTACCAGCACAAACCTGTGCAGTAGTCGAACCGCCAATTTCGAAACCTAAGCCAATCCGCTTAGCTATTGGCGGCAAGTCGAAGTTCTTGTCCAGCCCCGCCGACATCCCTAGCGGATTTTTGAATTTTAGGCCTAAGATCTCCTGCTCAAGCCGCGAATTTCGATAATTCCACACCCGCAAAATATTCTCGCCGCGCACTCGGTGCAGTGCTCGCGCCGCTTTGATCATACCCTCATGCGCTTTGTCTGGGTGTTGTCGAAAAAGCAACGGTTTAGCAAGTTTCTGGTAACCGCTGCGCGAGACTTGGCGAACCACTCGCTTCATCACAATTCCTCGCGATTACCCAGATATGGCCGCAGTACCTCTGGTACGCGCAGCTTACCGTCATCGGTCTGGTAATTCTCGATGATTGCTACTAGCGAGCGCGCCAAGCTCACCGCTGTACCATTAAGCGTGTGCAGTACCTGCAGCGAGCCGTCGCTGCGGCGCACGCGAATATTGAGATTACGCGCCTGAAAATCAGTACAGTTCGAGCAGCTAGTTAATTCACGATACTGATTATCAACTGGCGACCAGTATTCAATATCATATTTTTTGGCTGCTGGCGCACCGAGGTCGCCAGCCGCGATATTCACCACATGGTACGGCACGCCTAAGTTTTGCCAAATTTCTTCCTCGATCGACAAGATCTTTTCGTGCATTTGAGCTGATTGTTCTGGCGTACAAAAAATATACATTTCCAGCTTATTGAACTGGTGCACGCGGAACAGTCCGCGGCTAAACTTGCCAGCCGCACCCGCTTCTTTACGGTAGCAAGGGCTATAGCCAGCATAGAGCAGCGGCAGATTTTTCTCGTCGATGATTTCGTCAGCATGAAAGCCAGTCAGCGGCGCCTCAGCCGTGCCAATCAGCATGACATCTCCGCCGTCAATGAAATACTCATTACTTTCCTTGTCGCTCTTCGGGGCAAAGCCAGAACCGCGCGCCACTCGGCCCGACACCATGTGCGGCACCGTCATCGGAGTAAATCCTTTAGAAATCAACAGATTCAGCGCATACTGATAAATCGCATTCTCTAGCAGCATCAAATCGCCCTTGATGTAGTAGAATTTCGTGCCAGCCACCTTGGCGCCGCGTTCAAAGTCAAGCCAATCGCGACCAGCTGCAAAAGCTAAATGATCCTCAGCAGACTGGCGTTTATCGCCCCACTCTTTAACTTCCACGCTGTCCTTTTCACCGCCAAGCGGCACGTCATCAAGCGTTATATTAGGCACTGCGTCCATCTGCGCTTGGAAATCAGCGTCAACATCATGCAATTCGCTTTCTAATTCTGCTAGCTTTCCCTTCAGCGACCGGCCTTTTTCGACTAATTCTGGCGCTGGTTTACCGCCATTCATCTGGCTAGCAATTTCGTTGCGCTGCGTGCGCAATTCATCAACCTGCTGCTGCAATTGCCGTCGCTGCTCATCAGTGTCTAACAAACGAGCAATCGATACGTCATTGTAGCCTTTATTTTTTGCCGATTCCTGCACGCGATCGGCATGTTCTCGAATATAGCGAATATCTAGCATAACATTAGTATATCATCTCGTGGTACCGTACACCATACGGGCCTACCCGATGTATCCGCAAAGAGCTATGTTATTATAAGTTATTCTGTTCGCAGCGCCTCAATCGGGTCAAGTTTCGCCGCCTTGCGGCTCGGCAACCAACCAGCTACAATTGCCACCAACATCAGAGACAACACTACAACAACAGCGTCTAGCGGCTGGAAAATCAGCAAATCGTGCTTGCCTAGACCCAATGCTTTAGAAATAGCTGGGTTCGCTAGCGTACCGACACCCCAAGCACCTAGCACGCCGATCATACCGCCCAAAAAGCCAACCCAAGCTGCTTCGTAGCGGAACAACCGCCCGATATCACGTTTTGACGCGCCCAGAGCTTTCATCAGACCAATCTGCTGCGTCCGCTCGAGCACCGAAATATACATAGTGTTAATAATCCCGAACACACTCACCACCAAAGCCAAAATACCAAAACCCATCACAATAGTTTGCAAAATATTTACGAAAGTAAAAATCATACTCTGCACGTCTTTCGAAGTCATCGACGGATAACCGGCATCTTTCAAGTTATCGCGAACTTCCTCGGGAGTTTTACCGCCCGTGGCTGTCGCATTGGCAAAAATATACTTTTGATAAGCATCAGTTCCAGCAGTACTAAAGTCTGTTAATTCCTTAGCATCGCTCGAATCGATATACAGATTTGGCCGGCTAGCCATCTGGTCTGGCGATTTCTTGACAACCGCTACAATTTTGAATTGCTTATTTAGCGTCTTACCGCCAAGAAGCTCTTTGACACCCTCTTCGCCCTTCTCAATATACGCCTTTTGAATCGTCTCAGTGTCAGTCTGCTGCGGCTGTTGGTTAACTGTAATTGTTAGCGTCGAGCCAACCATTTCTGACGCTGTTTTGCCCAGTTTCTCAGTGTAGCTCTCTGGTATAATCGCCTCGCCTGGTGTCAGCTTTGTTCCCGACTTAATCTCGCGGCCAGCTGCAGATTCTAACTGCAGGGTATTATCTCGCATCATAACTTGGGCTACATATTTCTTATCATTCTTCACGCTAAATACTACATATTTTGGCCGCAGCTGATAGTTCGGCTCAACATTTTTAAGATCTTTGCGCTGGCGCAATTTTTCAATATCACTCTGAGTAAGCGTGTCATACTCTTGACCATAATACGACGCCGCATTAGGATTATATTCAGTTAATTCGCTTCTACCGCCTACCGCTGATCCAGCAGTAGTAACCCGCTTGTCCTTAGAAATGATTAAGCCATTTGGATCAATATTACTGTTAATAATCCGGTCGACATATTGCCTAGCGCCCTCCCCTACCATCAGGCTAGCCATAATCGCGAAGCCGCCGACAGCAATAGCTACACTTGTCAAGATTGTCCGCATTTTAGCGCGGCGCAAATTACGGCCGGCTCTAGCAACGATATCAGTAGTTTTCATTATTTTTCCTCCTCTGTAAGCTTGCTAGTCGACTTATTTTTAGCAGCTGATTTCTTGGCAATAGAGTCCGATTCGATTTTACCGTCTTTGATATGAATCACCCGCTGGCATTTTTGCGCTAAATCTTCATCGTGGGTCACGATAATTAGCGTAGCGTTGTTTTCTTTACAATAATTAAACAACAAATCCTCAATCACTTTTGAAGTTGCCGAGTCAAGATTACCAGTCGGCTCATCAGCAAATAAGATTTGCGGCCGACCGACAATCGCCCGAGCAATCGCCAAACGCTGTTTTTGCCCGCCTGAAAGGTCTTTGGCACGCGACTTAATCTTATCGCCCAAGTCAACCGCTTCCAGAGCTTCAATAATCCGTTTCTTACGGCCGATTCTTGCCACGCCCGCCGTCTCTAACGCCAAACTGACATTATCGTAACAACTCTCACCGCCTTCGACGAAGAAACTCTGGAAGATAAAACTCATCTTCTGCGCCCGGAATTTGTCAGTAGCCCGCGGCTTCAGCCGCAAAATGTCTTCGCCGTCAATTAGCACCTTGCCCTTTTGCGGCTTGTCTAGCCCGGAAATCGCATGCATCAGCGTCGATTTGCCACTACCGGACTTACCTAAAATAGCCACACTCGAGCCCTCTTCAATATTCAAGCTAACATCATCCAGCGCCGTAAAAGCATTCTTCTTTTTGCCGTATATTTTGGTAATATGTTTGACCTCAATCATTGCACTCTTTCTTTATTAATTTATATTGCCGTTATCGCGCCAGTCATTAGCAATAACATAATCATCACGCCCAAACCGATGCGGTACCGGATAAACAACGAAAAGTCATTACGGGCGACAAATTTCAACAGCCAAGCAATCGACCAATAGCCAACCGCAAAAGCCACCGCTGTCGCCAAAATTGTCGACACCCAGCCAACACCGCCGCCAATATATTTGTAAGCAGTCATCGCCTCCAACAAACCTGCCGCCACCAAAGCCGGAATACCCAGGAAGAAGCTTAATTTCGTCACCGTTACCCGATCAAAACCGCGAAACAGCCCCACCGAAATTGTCGCCCCCGAACGCGACACGCCCGGAATTAGCGCCAAACACTGCCCCAAACCAATCGCCAGTGTATCCCGCCAAGTTGTCTGCCGCTCGCCGCGCCGCACAGCGCTGCATTTGTCGGCTAGCCACATCACCAGGCTCCAGCCAATCAACGCAAAGGCCACAAACCATAAACTGCGCAGCACTGTCTCGACCTCATTTTTGAGAGCATAACCGATAGCCGCAATCGGCAGCGATCCAATAATAATCGCCCAGCCGTATTTGTAGTCAAACTGCCGGCGCGCCCGCTTCCACCACAGACCGCGCCACCAAGCGCTTAGCACTCGCCAAATATCATTTCGGAAATAAATTATCGCTGCAGCGATAGCGCCAATTTGAATAATAGCCGTAAAAGCCGTCAAACTCGGGTCGTTGATCCGCATACCCATCAATTTCTCGACAATCGTCAAATGCCCGGTCGACGACACTGGCAAAAACTCCGTTACTCCCTCGACAATACCCAATATGATAGCCTGCCACCATTCCATAATATTTAATAGTATAGCATCTGCAGCCGTCTCGGCAAAAATCTCAGCTATTTTTGCCCTTTTTACACTAAAAATGTTGACATAAGCGTGATTTTTTGCTATAAGTTATACAGAAAG
>NZ_PQNZ01000036.1:0-8076 GCF_004138385.1 Candidatus Nanosynsacchari sp. TM7_ANC_38.39_G1_1
TGGTGATTATCAACGATGACAAGCAGCCAAAGGCTACCCGTGTCTTCGGCCCAGTACCGCGCGAACTACGCGACATGGGCTACATGAAGATCGTCAGCCTGGCTCCGGAGGTACTCTAATGACTCAGCGTATTCATAAAGATGACACTGTCAAAATCATCGCTGGCGCCAACAAAGGCACCACCGGTAAAGTATTAGCCGTCTTGCCGCAGCAAAATGCAGCGTTAGTTGAAGGTATCGGCGTCAAGACTCGCCACATCAAGCCTAGCCAGCTCAATCCACGCGGCGGTAAAAAGGATATTCAAGTACCGGTTGACCTAAGTAAACTGGCGCTCGTCGTCGACGAAAAATCTGCTCAAACTAGCCGTGTTGGCTACTCAACCAAAGACGGCGCTAAAGTTCGCGTCGCCCGCCAACTTAATAATAAGGAGATCAAATAATGGCAGAAGCTAAACAATCAGCCGTTTACACTCCTCGCCTGAAAGCCTTGTACAACGAAACGTACCTCAAGGAACTACAGGCCGAATTGAATCTCGACAATGTGAACCAGGTTCCTAGCCTCGAGAAAATCGTCGTGAGTGTCGGTACCGGCAAAAGTAAAGATGACAAGCGCATGCTTGCCGCCGTCAAAAACACCTTAACACGCATCACCGGCCAAGCGCCAGTCGAACGCCTAGCCAAAAAGTCAATTGCTACGTTCAAGATTCGCAAAGGCATGGGCTCGCCAATCGGCGTGATGGTGACCTTGCGCGGTGTTCGCATGTACGAGTTTCTTGACCGCCTAGTCAACGTTAGCTTGCCGCGTGTTCGCGACTTTCACGGCGTCGGCAGCAAATTTGACAAAAGCGGCAACTACAACCTCGGTATCACCGACCAGTCAATCTTTCCAGAGTTGACATTTGAAGAAACTCAGCTAGTACACGGCCTGCAAGTAACGTTCGTAATCAAAAACGGTAGCAAGGAGAATTCGCGCGCATTGCTCGAGAAATTTGGCCTACCATTTGAAAAGGAGGACAAATAATGGCGAAAAAATCTATGATCGCCCGCGACAAAAAACGCTTGAAACTGATCAAGAAGTTTGCCGCTAAACGCGCCGCTCTAAAAGCTACCGACCCTGATGCTTTACAGAAATTACCGCGCAACTCTAGCCCAACCCGGCGCAAATTTCGCGATATGTCTGATGGCCGTCCGCGCGGCTATATGCGCCGCTTCGGCATGAGCCGCATTCGCTTCCGCGAAGAGGCCAGCAAAGGTAATATCCCAGGCGTCACAAAGAGTAGTTGGTAAAGGAAAGGAGAAAAAGATATGAGTTTACAATCTACTGACCCAATCGCGGATCTCCTGACCCGCATCCGCAATGCCGCACTAGTCGGTAAGACTGAAGTGCGCGTACCTACTAGCAAGCTCAAGAAAATCGTCGCCGAGCAATTGGTCAAGAATCACTACTTGGCCGATGTCAAGCTCGAGGACGGCAAGCCGCGCGGTACGCTCGTCATCACCATCAATAACAATGGCGAGAACGCGGCTTTTACCGAGCTAGCGCGCGTCTCTAAACCAGGCCGCCGCATCTACGTTTCTAGCGCTGACATTCCGAAGGTCAAGCAAGGCCGCGGCATCGTCCTAGTTAGCACTAGCAAGGGCGTCATGACTGGCGCTGAAGCCGCTAAAGCCAAACTAGGCGGCGAAGTGTTGCTGAAGGTTTACTAAACCAAATTTCTCTCAGCAGCAACAATAAAAACGCTCCCTGCACGAAGGGGCGTTTTTATTTATTACAACCCTATCTGTTCTGATAGATTTTACCAGCGCGGCGGGCCAGATGCCATTGCAACAGGGCGGCAATTACCACCACGCCAGCCACCGGACCAATCATTGCTAAGGTCGGTATCGTGAAGTCAAAGAATCGGCGTAACAGCGGTACAGCAAAGCTAGTCGACGCTACCAGCAGCGCTGCCGCTATATACAGCATTCGTGCTGTT
Organism: Candidatus Nanosynsacchari sp. TM7_ANC_38.39_G1_1; assembly: GCF_004138385.1. Taxonomy (NCBI): domain Bacteria; phylum Candidatus Saccharimonadota; class Candidatus Saccharimonadia; order Saccharimonadales (SeqCode); family Saccharimonadaceae (SeqCode); genus Candidatus Nanosynsacchari; species Candidatus Nanosynsacchari sp. TM7_ANC_38.39_G1_1. The sequence goes on from NZ_PQNZ01000036.1 coordinate 1,976, forward strand.
TTGGCGCGCTGATCCAGCACCACGCCCAACATCGGCCCCACCAAAAATACCAAATATACGCCAAAAAACGTTGCTACCAGCACCGTCATCGTCGATACCGTATCCTGGTCGTGCGGCTGCATAGCGCGCAGCATCAAGTACGTTATCGATACCGCCGCACCCGACACGAGCGCAATTGGCGTCACCGCGCCCAGCGTATCGCGCCAAAAATTGCGCGGGTTAATTCGATGATGCGACCGCGGAGGGAAGAGAGTCCACATAATCGTCGGCATCGTCACCAAGAAAATATTCAAAAAAGTAATGTGACGCGGCGCATACGGGTGTATCACGCCCAGCACCAGCGTTACCGCCAGCAGCACCAAACCGTAAATAATTTTGTGGAAGAACAGCGTCGCTATTACCTCGATCGCTTGCATAATTTGATTCCCCAAACGCATACCCAGCGGCAATGAATTAAACGAATTATTAAGCAAAATAATATCTGCTACCCGCCGGCTAGCTGGCGCCCCGGCATACATGGCTACACCAAGGTCGGCTTTCTTGAGCGCTAGAGCGTCATTGACACCATCGCCAACCATGCCAGTAAATTGATGGTTTTGCTGCGAGAAGTGAGCGATTAGACGTTCCTTTTGTTCTGGTAAAACGCGCGCAAAAATCGTATGCTGGTCGGCAGCTGTAGCAAATGCCGGCTCGTCAAGCTCTGCCAGTTCGGCGCCAGTAATTGCCGTGTCAGGATTGTTAATTCCAGCAGCGCGCGCCACATACTGAACCGTCCGCGGATTATCGCCGCTGATAACGCGAATGTTTACGCCCTGGCGCTGCAAAAACGCTACCGTATCGACGACGCCATCGCGCAGCAAATTACGCAGCAAAACTACCGCCAACGGCCGGCCGCTGCCCGACTTTAAAGATTTCAATGGTGTGTTATTATCATCAAACTCCGCCAGCAACAATACGCGCAGACCATCGTCAGTCCACTTCTCAATCTGTTGCTGCTCGGCTGTCGATAGCGGCGCCATCCGCGCCACATATTCCGGTGCGCCCATGATAAGCGTTCGAACTCGGCCATCGACTCGCGCTCTAACGCCAGCAAATTTACGCGCCGAAGAAAACGCTAATATATCATCTACGGTATATTCATAAGGTAAATCAAGCGCAGTGATAATCGCTTGTCCAGTAGCGTTACCGCCACTAGTCTCGTGCGCTACCATCGCCGCCAACTGCTTGACTGGCTCATTACCACTGCCAAAGGGTTCGACGCGCTCCAAAGTAATCTCATCGCTAGTCAGCGTGCCCGTTTTGTCAGTACATAATATATTAAGCAGCGCCATCGCTTCAATCGCCGACAATTTCTGCGGTAGGACCTTGGCCTGGGCCAATTTTAGCGAGCCAAACGCCAACAGCAGCGAGCTAGCCAGCAGCAACCCCTCTGGCACGATGGTGATAGCACTAGTAATAATCGTTTTGAGAATCCGCACCGACTCGAAGCCAGCAATACGGTAGCGCGCGAAAACCAGAAGCGACAACACAATCGCGCAATATGTCAAGAAAGTAATCGCGTTCTGAATTGCTTGCTGTAGCGGCGTCAAGCGCGGCGTATATTGCTTGAGCGTAGCACTGATTGCACCCGCTTTGGTGGCATCGCCGACTGCCGTTACTCGCACTCGCGCACTGCCCGCTATCACCGTGGTTGCTGCGTAAACTTCATCATGTTTCTTCTTGTCAATTGAGGCTGATTCGCCAGTCAGCATGCTCTCGTTGACCTCTAATCCGCGAGCTGATAGAACTACGCCGTCCGCTGGCAGTTCATCGCCAGTCTCGAGTAGAATCTCGTCTCCAACCTGCAAGACATCGTACATCACTTCTACAACTTCATCGCCGCGGACTAATCGTGCTCGCGGCGCGCTCATTAACTCCAGCTGTTTGAGAGCATACTTGGCGCGAACTTCCTGAACAATACCAATTATTGTATTGACAGCAATCACTACCGATATAAACCAAGCATCGCGCCGCTCGCCAGCGTACAATAGCGCTAGCGCCAACAAAAAAATCGCAATGACAATTGGCGACATCAAATTACGGCGAATAATATCTAAATAATCCCGCATTTAACTCGTTCGGAGCCTCCGATAGACAAACTTCGCCGCTGGCCGCCAGCCAGAGCTTGCATCATGGTCAGCGCAATAAATGGTGCCGTTTTTGACTTCCTCAACCAAGAAAAGCGCCGGACAATACGGCACCAGAGTTCGATAGAAACGCAAGTCGTCCTGGCTGATATCGCGCCGACCCGGATATACCTTAACGAACATATCGCGCGCAATTTCCTCGAAATATTGCGGCTGGCCTTTCGGCGGAAAAAATATTTCGGGCCGCACACCCATACGCACCGCCATCTTGCGAATATCGCCCAGCGTCAGCTGCGACGAGCCTTCAATGTAGCAGTATAACTGCTTCTTGGCCGAGAGAAAAAAAGTTGCCAAAGCAGCTTGTCCGCAATCAATCCGCCGCGCCACCACCGTACTCACCTCTAAGGACACGCCAAAGCGGTCTTTAGCTATTTGCTCGATTGCAGCATCGTCAAAGAAATCATTATTCACAATCAAATTATACCATAAAACATTAGGGCATTTACCGAGCTTTGCGCTACAATAAAATAGATGGAAAAGTTCAAAACTCGCTACAATAAGCTTAATTCTGCTCAAAAAAAGGCCGTCGACACCATTGATGGCCCGCTATTGGTTGTCGCCGGCCCTGGTACTGGCAAGACCGAGCTACTCAGCATGCGCGCTGCCAATATTCTGCGCGCCACCGACACACTGCCCGAAAATATTCTCTGCCTGACTTTTACCGATAGCGGCGCTAACGCCATGTGGGCGCGTCTAGCGTCAATCATTGGTACCGATGCTTACAAAGTAGCAATCCAAACTTTTCACAGTTTCGGCACCGAAATAATCAATCATCATAGTGAGTATTTTTATCGCGGCGCTGATTTTTCACCAGCCGACGAAGTGGCCACTTACTCGATTCTAACTGATATTTTCGAGGAGCTCGACTACAATAATCCGCTAGCCAGCAAAATGAACGGCGATTTCACGCATCTGCGCGACACGGCGCAAGTAATCAGCGAGTTAAAGCAGGCCGGTCTATCTAGCAGCGAGCTGCTGCAAATCATTGATAGCAACGAAAAGCTGCTTGACGCTGTTGAGCCAGAGCTCGCAGCTATTTTCGCTAATCGCATCAGCAAAACCACTATCGCCCTGCTATCGCCAATTGCCAACAAAATCGCCGAATTGCCAGCGCCGCAATTGCCGCCAGCTATCGCACCGCTAGCCGACGCTTTGGCATTAAGTATGGCGCGCGCCTTCGACGAAGCAGTCGCCAGCGGCAAGACAACGCCGATCACCGCCTGGCGTAACGCCTGGCTCGAAAAGGACGCCAACGGTGAGTTCGTCTTCAAAGACCGCAAACGCCACGCGAAATTGCGCGCCGTCGCGCCGATTTACAACTGTTATCTCGCCGAAATGCGCCAAGCCGAGCTATTCGACTACGACGACATGATTCTGAACGTCGTGCAAGCGATTGAGCAGTATCCAGACCTACGCTTCAATCTGCAAGAACGCTATCAATACATCATGGTCGACGAATTTCAAGACACCAACCTAGCACAGCTGCGTATTCTCTTCAACCTGACAGACACGCCGCATGGCGACGCGCCAAACATCATGGCGGTAGGCGACGATGATCAAGCAATCTACAGTTTTCAAGGCGCCGATGTCGGCAACATCCATCGTTTCCGCAAGCGCTACCCAGATCACGCTAGCGTCGTTTTGACCGACAACTACCGCTCGTCGCAAACCATTCTCGACCGCGCCCGTGAAATTATTACTCAGGCTAGCGGCCGCCTAGAAACATCTATGGATATAAATAAGCAGTTGCAAGCACACACTAACGACGCTAACAGCCAAGTTACGCTATCCGCGCTACCAAGCCGCCAGGAGGAATTCGCCTGGATCGCCGAATCAATCCAAGAGAATATCACAAAAGGTACAAAACCATCAGAGATTGCCGTCATTGCTCGGCGCCACAGCGATTTGATTGCGCTACTACCGTATCTGAATCACGCTGGTATTGCTGTTAATTATGAGCGCCGCGATAATGTTCTCGACGATGAGCGCGTCCAGCTGCTAGAGCTAATGACTCGTATCTGCGTTGACATCGCAGCAGGCGAGCACGACAAAGCCAACAGCCTGCTGCCCGAGCTGATAGCTCAGCCAATGTTCGGCTTTGACAGCGAAGCTATCTGGCGGCTAAGTTTGCAAGCCTACCGCAACCGCACCGACTGGCTTGAAGCGATGCTGGCGTCGCCGACTTTTCAACCGCTAGCCAAGTGGCTGCTCGACCGCGCCAGAGCTAGCCTGACCGAGCCGCTCGAAACTTTCCTAGATACACTCATCGGCGTGCCGCAAAACTACACAGCCAACGACGACACCGACGACGATAATGATGATAGCGACGCCGCGCGCAAACCAATCAAGCCGCACCGCAACACCTTCACCTCGCCATTCTACCAATATCATTTTAATAGCAATATTCTTGGCAGCTCACCCGATGCTTACCTAACTGCCTTGGAAGCGCTGCAAACTTTGCGCGGCAAATTGCGCGAGGGCGCGCCAGACAGCACACTGCTAGCCAGCGACTTCTTGACGCTAATCGACACCTACCGCCAGCTTAATATCCCCGTCGTTAGCATCCGGCGCGCCAGCGAAACTGCTCAAAATGCTATCAACCTAATGAGCGCCCACAAATCCAAAGGCCTAGAGTTCGACACCGTTTACGTCATCAACTCTATCGATTTAATGTGGGGCGAACGCGTGCGCAGCCGCAGCCGCTTGATTGGCTATCCAGAGAACTTGGCTATCTCGCCAAACGCCGATAGCTATGACGAACGCATTCGCCTGTACTTCGTGGCCATGACGCGCGCCAAACGCCAGCTTTACCTGAGCTATGCCCGCAACGACGACACCGCCAAAGACACGCTCAAAGCTAGTTTTCTGGCTGGCACCAATTTGCAAGAAATTGACCGCCAGCCAAGCAGCACCGCCGCGCTCGCCGAGCAAAGCGAAATCGCCTGGCACGACCGCTTGACTGCGCCGATTAACCGCACTATGAAAGAGCTGCTAGCGCCAACGCTCGAAAATTACAAATTGTCTGTCACGCACCTCAATAACTTTATTGATGTTACGCGCGGCGGACCGCAGAACTTTTTGCTAAATAATTTGCTGCGCTTCCCGCAGGCCAAAAGCGCCAACGCCATCTACGGCACTCTGATTCACGCCGTTCTGCAGCACGCGCACAGCCATTTAGCGGCCAGCGGCACTCGCAAACCAATCGAAGACATTACCGGTGAGTTCATTCGTCTACTACACCAGCAAAATTTAAGCGACGCTGATCTGGCATTGTATAGTAAGCGCGGCATCGAAGCGCTCGAAGCCTTTCTGGGCGCCAAATACGGTACTTTCACACCGTCGCAAAAACCCGAGCTTAGCTTCGCCGGGCAAGGCGTCGTTCTCGGCCAAGCCCGCCTGACCGGCTCGCTCGACCTAGTTGATATCGACAATCAAACCATCACCGTCACCGATTACAAAACTGGCAAACCGTCAACTTCCTGGACAGGTAAGTCAGACTACGAAAAAATTAAGCTCCACAAATACCGCCAACAGCTGATGTTCTACGAGCTGCTCTGCGCCAATTCGCGCGATTACGCCCGCTACAAATTCGCCGGCGCCCGGCTACAATTTGTCGAACCAGACCAGGCAACAGGTGATATCGTGGCACTTGACGACCGCTTCTCCAACGACGAGCTCGCCGACTTCCAGCGCTTAATTGCCGCCGTTTGGCGCTGCATCACCTTATTAGAATTGCCAGACGTCAGCCATTACGAGGCAAATTATCGGGGAATTTTGCAGTTTGAAGAAGACTTGCTAGCAGGCAAATATCCGGCTTGCGAGCAGCCAGAAACAGGCGATGAATAAGCTTATTTCTGCCCAAGTTAATAGTTTTATACCACAATCTTGACAAATTTTCTTGACATTGTTTTCTAT
>NZ_PQNZ01000037.1:0-8033 GCF_004138385.1 Candidatus Nanosynsacchari sp. TM7_ANC_38.39_G1_1
CCGTTGGTAACAATCACTGCGATATCGACGTTTTTAACGCGAGGTAAAACATCAATCCGTAAGCGTTCATAAACGCGGCGACGGATACGATTGCGCCCAACTGCTGATTTATGAACTTTTTTACTAATTACTACTGCAAAGCGCGGCTGCTGGCGGCGAGGATTGGTAATATATCTGACCGTAAAATAACGCGACCTAACTGCTTGGCCGTTTTTGTATAAAAATTTCAAGCTGCCATGCCCGTGAAACCGATATTTTGACGCAATCATACAATAAATTCCATTATAGCAAAATAGCGCCGAAAATTAGCGCTATTTACCTGTAGTTACCTCGACTAGTTAGAGTGCGATACGAGCACGGCCTTTAGCCTGGCGGCGCTTGAGTACAGCCCGGCCAGCTTTGGTTGCCCGACGGGCACGGTAGCCGTGCGTCTTGACGCGGTGTCGAGTATGCGGTTGAAAAGTTCGCTTTGGCATAATGACAGTTATTATAGCAATTTCACGCTCAATAATCAATATTTGATTGCTAATCTGTCGAGATTATACTATCGCTATATAAATTATCCACATTTTTGGCTGGTTTGTCCACAAATTTAACAGAGGTGGCGCTAAATTGTGGAAAAACTCACCCCTGTTTAGTCACCTACATAACTATCAATGAACGTAACGTTCTTATAGTTGTGGAAAACTCGTGAATCAGCTATCATAGAGATAAGTTATTAACAGCTTGTGAGGGTATAAGTTTTAGATGAATAATTCATTGTGGCAAAGTGTCCTGGGGGAAATCGAGCTTTCAGTATCGCATGCGAACTTCAAAACCTGGTTTCGCGATACTGAGCTACTATCTTACGATAATGGCACGGCGACTATCGGTGTTGTTAATGTCTTTGCTAAATCACAGCTCGAAAAGCGTTTCGATACGCAAATCCGCGAAATACTCAAGAAAAATAATCCTGACATCAAAGATGTTAATTACAAAGTCAAAAATACCAAGAAAAAAATCACTAGCCGCGAAACTACCGCTTCACTGCGCGATCGCGCTAACGAGTTAATTAGCCGCGCGCCAGTTAATGCCAAGACGCCCACCGCCAATACCACCCTTAACCCACGCTACACTTTTGATAATTTCGTGGTTGGTTCGTGCAACGACCTCGCCTATACTGCTTGCCAGGCAGCAGCCGCCAATCCTGGCGCCAAGTATAACCCGCTTTTCATCTACGGCGGCGTCGGCTTAGGCAAAACTCACTTGATTCAAGCTGTCGGCAACGCCATCATCAAGCGCGATCCCAAAATGAAAGTTGCCTATGTTAGCTCTGAAACTTTCATGAAAGAATTTCTCGACAGTATTCGTTTCAAAATCGCTGGCTTCAGCGATAAATATCGCAACGTTGACGTCTTGATCGTCGATGATATGCAATTCATCGCCGGCAAAGAAAAAACTCAAGAAGAATTCTTTCATACTTTTAATGCCCTACATCAAGCTAATAAGCAAATTATCATCAGCAGCGACAAGCCGCCGCGCAGTATTCCAACCTTAACCGAGAGGCTGCGCAGCCGCTTTGAATGGGGTATGGCGATTGACATTCAAATGCCTGATTTCGAGACTCGCTGCGTCATCATCGAGACCAAAGCTAGCATGTCCGGCGTGACACTGGAGCGCCAGACGGTCGAATATTTAGCGCAAAATATCAAAACTAATGTCCGCGAGCTAGAGGGCGCGCTTAATCAGCTGCTGGCTTATTCGGAAATGCGCGGCACCACGCCAGATGCCGCCACCGCCGAAGGACTGCTCGGCAACGTTCGATCAACCAGGCCGCAACATCTAACCGCCAAGCAAATCATCGACAAAACCGCCCGCCACTTCCAAATCGATAGCAAAGAAATGTGCAGCAGTAAGCGCGACAAATACATTGCTACACCGCGGCAAATTGCTATGTATTTACTGCGTAGCGAACTACACATGAGCTTCCCGCGCATCGCTCAAGAGCTCGGCCGCAAAGATCACACCACGGCTATTCATTCGGTCAACAAAATTGAAAAGGCTATCAAGCTTGACCTCACTATCCGCGAACAAGTCGCCGAAATCCGGGAGAAACTTTATGCTTAAATCCTGTGGAAATTTTGTGTACAGCTGGTTCAAAGCCCTGGGTAAAAATTGTGTTCGTTTATCCACTGTTTGGCGAGAGGCCTTGTTATCATTGTCATCAAGGTGGACAAACTGCCTAGTTTTACTATGTGAAACTCACTCTTTTTCCGCTAGATTTTCTCAGGCTAAAATTCGTCAATTACCTCTGTTAATCAGCTACTTTTCCCCATTGTCCACAGCACCTACTATATACATCACTAATTATAAAAAGAAAGATAGGTAATAATTATGGAATTATCGGTCACACAAGAAAACTTTGCGCGAGCACTGGCAATCGTTGGCCGGATCGCTAGCAGCCGCGCCGGACTACCAATACTTGGCAATGTGTTGCTGCGAACCGAAGCTAACCGGTTATTGGTCGCTGCGACTAACTTAGAGATAGCAGCGACTTGCTATGTTGGCGCCAAAATTACTAAACCGGGCGAGTTGACCCTGCCAGCCAAACTAATTAGCGAGTTTATAGCTAGTCTGCCGCGCGGTACGGTTGATATAGTTAGCAAGGGTACGTCGATGACGATTTCGTCGGGCAATTATTCATCAATTATGTCGGGCGTTGAAGCTGGTGAATTTCCAGAATTACCATCGATTGATGAGAGTCAAGCTGTCACCTACACTATCGCAGTAGCTGACTTCAAACAAGCTGTCAGCCAGACGATTATCACTACTAGCAATGATACCTCGCGTCCAGTACTAACCGGCGTTTATTGGCACACTGACGGCGGTAAATTGTATCTAGCGGGCACTGACGGCTATCGCTTAGCACAGCGCCGCCTATTCGATACTACTAGCGAGATTGCGGCAATCGTACCGACGTCGAGCCTGCAAGAGGTGCTGCGAACAATTTCGGATGGCACTGACCAAGTCGAAGTACTGTTTGACGACGAGCAAGTCCGCTTCCGGGTCGATGACTCCGAGATTACCAGCCGTTTAATCGAAGGCAGCTATCCGAAATATCAGCAGTTAATACCAGCGACCTCCGAAACCCAAGCGCGAGTCAAGATGGATGATTTTTCGCGAATTGTGAAGATCGCTGGATTGTTTGCGCGCAATTCTGGCGGCAGCGTGACAGTGACGGTTGATGGCGAAAAGAATAATATTAGTATTCACTCGATTGCTAGCGAACTTGGCGAGAATACTAGCTCGGCTGATGCCGAGGTTACTGGCGGCGGTGTTCTCACGTTAAATTCACGCTATATTACCGACGCGCTTGGGGTTATTGATGGCGATAGCGTCGATTTCCGGTTTAGCGGCAAACTGTCGCCATGCGTTTTGTCGCCGGCAAGCGAAAATTCGGATTATATCCATATAATTATGCCTCTGAAGAGTTAATATGAAGATTTTGCGATTGGCGGTGCAGAATGTTCGCGTTCATTCGCTGAAAATGCTTGATTTGGAGCCAGGAACGACGCTAATATCTGGCCCGAACGGTTGCGGCAAGACATCGCTTATCGAGGCCTTATATATTGCTTTGCGCGGCAAGTCCTTTCGCGGCAGCGACGAATCGATTTGTTCGTACGGCGCTCAAATGTATCAGATAGACGTAGCTACCGATGAACTGCAATATCGGGTGACTTATCAAAATCAAGACGGCGCCAAGCGCAAACAGTTCGTGGTTGCTGGCAAAAAACACGGCCGCTTGCCTTATGCTCTCAAATATCCGATTGTGTTGTTTGAGCCGGATACGCTGCGGATTGTTAACGGCTCGCCGCAGCGCCGCCGCGATTTTTTGGACGGGTTGATCCAGCAATATGACCAGTCATATTCACATGAGCTGAGCCGCTATAATCGCGCTCTGTTGCAGCGTAATAAGCTCCTCAAGGACCCGCTAATTAACGACGACGAATTATTCTCTTGGAATCTGATACTGAGCGATTACGGCGCTAAAATTATTAGTAAGCGCCAAGCGGTTTTGAACGATTTTAATAGTAAAATAACTGCAATCTATCAGAGTATTGCTGGCACGAGCGACACGGTTAGCTTGAAATATTCCCACGAAAGCCGCGTGTCGGCGCAAAAACTGCTCAAGGAATATGAAGAAAAAATCACTTATGACAAGGCGGTTGGCGCGACCAGCACTGGGCCGCACCGGCACGATATAGCGATTGGATTTGGCGATAAACCCGCTGCCAAAGTCGCCTCTCGCGGCGAGGCGCGGACGATTATTTTGGCGCTGAAATTTCTCGAGGCAGCTTATATTGAGCAGCAAACTGGTAAAAGGCCGTTAATTTTGCTAGATGACGTCTTTGGCGAGCTTGATCGACACCGCCAAAAGCGGCTGATGAGCGAGTTTGTCGATAACCAAATCGTGATGACGAGTACTGGCGATTAGTACTTATGATTATCTACTCGTACCTATCGACTTTGTTCGTGTTGCCGATGTTATAATTCGGCATGAGCGGACGCTGTGTAGTGATGTCGATAGTGTTAGCTTTATTGAGAGTACTTTGCGGCGCTGAGCAGTCGTATTTGCTGATCGAGATCATCGGCTTGCATTTAACTACCCATTTCGAATCTTTCTTCTCGAGGACGACTTTCAGGGTGTCTCGATTTAGGTCGGTGCCGGAGCCGTTAAATACCAAGGCGGCAATCGCCCAGTCGCCTTTTTCTAGTACAGCTTCATTTTTGATAGTGTAAAAGGTACTTATCTTGCTATTGCTGCCCAGAATAGCGCTATCTATAGCTTTTTTGTTCTCGTTTGTCAGTTTTTGCAAGTACGAATTAGTATATTTGTAGTCGAGAGAAACGCTTTTTTTGTCCGAGCCCAACAATATTCCTCGTTGTAAAATTGACACGATATTATCTTTACTCTTAGCTACTAAAAAGTAAGTGCCTTTCGGCAAGAAATACTCTTTGCCGGACTGAATGGATTTTTCGATGACTGTTTTGGTAGGAGCGATGGTATTTTCGGTCTTGGTGTCAGTGCCTTTATATAGTATAACGCTAGAATATTTCGATGAATCGAATGAGATTGTCAAATACTGGCGAGAAGTAATTACTGCCAATATAATCATCAAAACGGTAAATGCAGAAAAAGCGGCGGCAATTATAATGATTTTCTTCTTCGGCGTCATAAATTATTCTCCTAGATGGCTTTTATAATCGGCATATTCTATCTGATAATCGCTTAATTTGATACCCATAGATACTAACCGCAGCGTGGCTTTGTAGCGGTATTGCGGCGATTCGGTACGGATAACGATTATTGGCCGATCGTCTTTCTTGTAGTAACCAACCGAATAGTAAGGATCTTTGATTGGTAATTTAGCGACTACTGGATATTTTTCGGTGAATTTTTTGCCAGCCTCGCGGATTTGCTGGCCAGCAATACTTTCAACCTTATTATATTGATCCATGTGTTTTTTTTGCCACTGGCGAGCTTGATCTGATTGCGGCATGAGCTCGATAATGACAGTATACCGTGGTTTGGTGGTGGCGTTAACCTCTGTCTGGCTGCTGCGGAAGCCGTCTTTGGCGGCCGTGATTGAATAATCGCCTGGCGGCAGGTAATTGGTACCGTTTCTGGCAGCATACTCGACCTTAGTTTTTTTGTCTTTGAAAGTGATTTTCGCGTCGTTAGGAGCTGCGGCAACCTCGACCGGGATTTTGCCTGAGCGGTCAATAGCAGTGTAAATTTGATAAATTAGCGCACCAACGATCACAATGATAGCGAAAATGATGGCAATAATAATTTTGCGTTTATTCATGCTGATATCCCCGATGATGATTTCTTTCTATACCATACGTTTTGGTCGTAAAAGAACCCTTCCTCGCCCGCGCTTGGAGCCTTCATACCCTGGCTGGCTGAGGCGTATTTACTTTCAAAACCACTAATTTCACCAACGTATATCCAAGTGTGTCCTTGTGAGAAAGCCACGTCGCCTGGTTGGAGTTTGTCTTCGGTGAACTTACTGCCGTCCGGCTCATATGTACCATTGGCAGCACCAAGCCGCTGCCAGTTTGCTTTAGCCCAAGCTTCTTGTTCGTAAGTTGGACCGCCCTTAGCGTCTTTATTGTAAGTCTTATCGAAGCCGCTGTCGTATAGTAGAGTTGTAACAAAACCTCCGCAGTCGATACCTTCTTCTCCTACATAGCGTCCTTCGTTTACAGCTGTCGATATAGCATTTGTATAATCTGGCGTGCGTTCTTTTCTAGGGCTATGGTTTAGTTCTTTCCAAGCGTATTTGAGAGTGTACTCTTGTAGCGCTGAATTCCCGCCGCTACTGCTACATGACGCAGAAGTTCCCGGCAGAGAGGCTCCCGATGAGGAAGTAAGCGTTGAGCTATCCTTATACTTATCATATAAGGCATTAGCATAAGCTTGGCGCTGTCCAAGTGCGCTACCGCCGCTTCCTTCAAACTGAACTTCGAAGACTTCTGCAGCTTGACTGGCACTAGTGGTAGCTCTAATAGCGTCAGCAGTACCGCCGCGACCTGGCGTGTGATCTTTCCATTCGTCGGTTAGGCCCATTTCCCAGGCTAGATAGCGCAATTGAATTGCTATGTCGTATGGATCACCGTTCATGTCAGCGGCGAATTTAACTACACCATTACCCCAGCGGTTAGTAGCGTCCCATTGAGCAATGCCGTTGTGAGTGCCGTTTGTAGCTCTAGGGTCTAGAGTTGGTCCTGATTCTTGTTGGAGATTACCAACAATTCCGGCAGCCTGAGCTAGGGTTAATTTCGTACCGTTGCCAGCGCTCATCAAATAACCTAGGGCGGTTTCTGGGTTATCTGATAGCATTTTGACCACGCCACCGCCTTTGGTTGGTGTCGCGCAGCAATTAGTAGTACTGCTGGATGAAGTTGTAGTCGATGCGGTAGAGGCGGTAGCGACTGAAGCGCCAGCGTAGCCAGCCATTTCGTCAAGGGCGCCTTGCATGAACGAAATGTAGCCTGCGGTATCGTTACCGTCGTCTGGTGGAGCATATCTATTGGCGTATGCTGTCATACCTTGGTCGATTTCATCAGAGAAGACAGCTCTGTCGTATGAAAACCAATCGCCGCTATCGACGTTTTTGTTCTCTTCGGCATCGGCGTCAACGCTAGCCTCGAAAGAAGTCCACATGTACCAGTTGCGATTAGCTTCTACGACATGCGGTTGGGAGTCGGTCGCTGTGCGTCCAAATGCATTATGTCCTTGATGAACCTTTATTTGGGCTCCTGGTACATCTGTAGTGGCTAATGTTGATTCCATCATAGCATGGGCATATGCTAAGAACGGGTTAAGATTCGCTTTTTTAGCGCTTGCAACTGCTTTTTGGCTAGTGCCTTTTAGTGGACTGTCTGATGCATGAGCTTCAATATATTTTTCGATTGCATCTGCCATCTTTGCAGCATCTAGATTCGGATAAGTCATACCGTTAGGCGCACCGCTGCCAGGACCGACTGATGATAAATCTGTGCCTGAGTCTGTTGAGCAAGCAGCAATACTATCGTAGTATTCTATATTATTATTAGCCGGATTGATGAATAATCTTTCTGGCGGTACTGCCAAAGCTGTTTGCGTATAAGTGCTCGCCAGTAAGATTGCAGTTAGTATAATAGAAAACGTTTTTCGCATACAGTTTTACCAATTTTTCGGAGCACTCCTTGTCCAGCGTAGTGCTAAGTGTACGTGGTTACACGTGTCGTCATGAGGCACCAAGCCAGCACTGGACAATTTGCCGTCCATTCCCGAGCCAGCACGATTGCCACAGCCTTCCTGTCCGACACCAGCGCCTTGCGGTAGAACTTTGCCATCAAGGAGATACTGTAGCATGTCTATAGCATTCTGGTCACCGCCTGTGGTCGCCGTACCATTTATCATGGCTATATCGACAGCTTCACCTAAAGGATGCAAGCTGTAGTTGTTGGTATTGTCTCGGACTAGTGAAGATATATATATAGGA
>NZ_PQNZ01000038.1:0-7947 GCF_004138385.1 Candidatus Nanosynsacchari sp. TM7_ANC_38.39_G1_1
GCGAGCTGGGTTCAGAACGTCGTGAGACAGTTCGGTTTATATCCGGTATGGACGTCAGGAAATTTGCGAGGATTTGCCCCTAGTACGAGAGGACCGGGGTGAACGCACCGCTGGTGTACGGATTGTGGCCACCTGCTGCATTGTCCGGTAGCTATGTGCGGACCAGATAAGCGCTGAAAGCATATTAAGCGCGAAACTGACCTCAAGATTAGATTTCCCTATGAGGACACAGATAGACTATCTGTTTGATAGGTGCAAGGTGGAAGTGCAGTAATGTATGGAGCCGAAGCATACTAATAGTCCCATTGCCTTTTTATGTCCTTGTCTACGAGGTTAATGCTTGCATTGATAGCGTGGATAAGGTAGACTTGACTAGTAATTGGTGTTCGCACCAACGTTGATCTTTCGATTATAGGCACGAGCTAGCCGAACAAGGACATCGAAGGAAGGGGTTTGGCCCACCACGGATTATATGTGGAACCAAGCGCTTTAAACCCCCTCCTCCGGTGCCCATGGCGAGGAGGAAACACCTGTTCTCATTCCGAACACAGAAGTTAAGCTCCTCAGCGGCGATAATACTGCGCAAGTGGGAATCTAGCACGGTGCCGGATTATATAAAAACCATCCGAAAGGGTGGTTTTTATTTTTGGCTGACGTGTTCAGTGCCGCTGTCTGTTAGCGGCGAAACTACAGATTGTCTTATGGCGCTTAGGATATTTTTATGAGACGGGTAGGCTCCCAGATCGCTGCTGCGTTTCGTGACAGCTCAGTAAACAAAATAACGCCCTTTCGAGAGCGTTATTTTTATATTCTCGGATCTCGCAGAAAACGAGAATTGTATTTGTGGTGAACCTCGTAGTTTTGAAGGTTCAAACAGGTGCATATCTATAATATCGCACCAGAAGAATAAACGCAATGGTTTTTATACCATAATTTCGTAATTTGTAACCATTGACATTTTGTCTCGTTTGTGCTAATATAAAAGAGTACATATAACATATGTGAGATAAAGCGAGGGTTTACTTATCTCTTACAGAGGTAGGCGAGCCCTTTTAATATTGCCCGGAGCGGGCGGGAGACAACAATATGGCAGGAACAAAAGTTGGCGGCAAGAAAGCGGCTCAAAAAAATCTAGCCAAAGACCCAAATTTTTATGCAAAAATTGGCCGTAAAGGCGGACAAAACGGGCACACGGGCGGTTTTGCAGCTAACCCGGCGCTTGCGCGAATTGCTGGGGCCAAAGGCGGCCGTATCAGCCGGCGCGGCAAAGCGAAAACAACTGTTACGCAGGATGACGTTACGCTCGCAGCGTAAAACTAGCTGACTATACAAAAATGCACCTCCATTACGGAGGTGCATTTTTTAGTTTTATGAGTAATCGGTAGTTATGAATTAGTTGATCAAATTTCGCATCAAGCAGACTATTCAAGCCAGCGGCGCAGCTGGCATAGTTTGGCTTGGTTTACTCGCCAGGAACGGCCGCAGGCGAGACAGGAATATTTGTTGGCGCTGGATTGCAAGCCGGCAGCTTGGCAGTGCGGGCATTGCGAACGGGCGTGCAGCCAGTCGCGATAAGTGTCGAGGTCGTTTTCGATTAGCTCGGCGTCAATTGTGGTAGAAAACCTAGCGGCTGCTTTGATGGCTTCTTGCCAGGCGGCGCGCTCCATAGCGATTAGCTCAATATCGCGCGAATAGCCAGTGTGGTTTAGCAAGGCGTGGCCATATTCGTGGAGTAGCCGTTCGCAAGCATGAGAATCTGCCGGATTGTAGTGAATAGCGCAAGCGCGATGATTCCAACGAAACATCTCACCCTGAACTAGGGTGAGATGTGCGAGGTGCGGCACTGACAAAGCGTCAGCGCTTATTTTTTGCGAGAGCCAAGTAATCTTTGCCATAGTAATAGCATCCGTAGACAACCGCTTCCTCGGGATGGCGTGCTTGAATAATCTTTGGACATGGAATGTGCGGCGGTAGATGCGAAGTTAAAATATCGCGCAAGTAATCGCCGTACCGTTCAAAATAAGTACCGACGCTACCGCCAATGATGATAATGTCAGGCTGAATTATCGGGATGACGGCCAGAAAGCCGCGCGAAATGCGATCAGCGATTTTCTTCCAGGTGCGTTTGCTGGTGATGTCGCGAGCAAATTTGTGATAAGCGTCGACAATGGCCCGTCCAGAGGCAAAGCTTTCCCACGAGTGGATCTTGCCGCCATATTCGACGAGCGCGCGGCCAGCTTCGCTGTAGCGCATGCCCGGGTCAATGTAGCCGTTAGTGCAAACGCCAGTACCGATGCCAGTACTAACTGTGACATAAAGCGAACAGTTAGGGATTGTTCGTAAAAGCCGCGTTTCGGCGAGCCCAGCTAGGTTGGCATCGTTTTCGATGAGCACCGGCACGCCTGGCAGCAGGTCTCGCAGCAGGCGGGAAGCGTGAAAATCTGCCCAGCCGAGGTTTTGGCACCAGACAGCAGTGCCATTCTTGATAATACCAGGCAGAGCGATAACTATAACATCGACTTTTTTGTCTGAATAGCGTTCGCGGACTACGCGTTTTAGTTCAGCGACATAAGCTTTTGGCTCCTTGGGAGTGGGAAATTTAAGCGGTTTGCCCATGTGCCCGTTATCGGCAAAAGAGGTGACGAGCGTCTTTGTCCCGCCAGTATCGATTGTTACTATCATGAATCTATCGTATCACAGACGATAGTATAGCGTATAGTTGATATTATTGCAGAAAAGGTGTATAATATAGAAAAGTAAGGTAATTATGAGAGGATAACAGTAAAGTGGCACATCTTAGCGAGAAAGGTTCAGTGATTGGTTTTGTGCTGGTGGGAACGGCGCTAGCAGCGGCGTTTGTTGGCGGCGTGTACATGGTGCGCCATTCGGGCGAATTGAATTCGACAGATACGCAGCAAACGGCACAAACGTCTCAATCTGAAACTGCCAAAAACGACCAAAAAACTCAAAACGAACAAAGCAGCAACACTGCGCCAGCGCCAAAAAAAGATACAAACCAGAGCAATACTGAAGCTAATAAGCCTAAGGAAGACGAGAAGAAAAAAGACTCGCTTGCTGATACATTGAAAAAGCAAGAAGACAAGAACAAAAGTAACAACAGCTCGGATCCAGCACAGAAGTCGAACGCTGGCGCGGCCAGCCAGAGCGATCAAAAAAGCGCGTCGGACACATCGAGCGCCTCTACTAGCAGCAATTCTAACAATTCGACTCCGGCTTCTAATTCCAGCTCTAATTCTAGCGCTTCTAGCACCGTTTCTAGCGGCTCTAATAACTCGGCAACAGGTTCGTCTGCTGCTATTAACAACAAGCTGCCGAAAACTGGCCATGAAGCCAGCAGCTTACCAAAGACTGGCCCAGTTGACGATATGCTAGCGGTTGTAGCTGGCGCCGGCTTGCTGGGGCTGGGGGTTGCTTACGTCAAATCGCGCCGCCTCATCTAGACATTAGAGGTCGGATAAGGTATACTGGTAAGTGGCTGAGTGCGCATTGTTTTGTGTTGCTCGAGAAATATTAAATTTAAGAAAGGAGAATTGGCAGAATTTACCCGAATCCTGGGTATCTGCTGATGACGTATTTATGGCAAAGGCCACGATTACGATGGACGACCTCTTGGCGGGCGACAATGCGAAACAGCTAGTTGCTGGCGAGATGGTGACTGGGCACGTTTTAAGCGTGCGAAAACACGAAGTATTAGTAGATTTGGGCGCGCAAGGAATTGGTTACGTACCGCGCCGCGAGGTCGGTTTCGGCCGCCAATTGAATGTCGGCGACGAAGTGTCGGCAAGCGTGATTGATTCAGAACTTGATAACGGCTACAGCCTGCTGAGTTTGCGCAAGGCAGCCAAAGACCGCGGCTGGGAAGAAATTCAAGCTCACTTTGATGCTGCTGAAATTGTCGAGATTACGCCGTACGACGCTAACCGCGGCGGATTGCTGGTCGAGTACGAGGGTGTACGCGGCTTCTTGCCGGTATCGCAGCTGAGCGCCGAGCATTATCCGCGCGTTGGCAGCGCCGACAAGGACGAAATTCTCGCCCGCTTGAACGCTCTGGTCAGCCGGCCGATGAAAGTGCGCATTCTAGATTGCGACCGCAAGACTAACAAATTGATTTTCTCCGAGAAAGAAGCCATCAAAGACGGCTTGGCAGCACGTTTTGCTACGCTGAAAGTTGGCGATACGGTTAAAGGCGTGGTGACGGGCGTAGTAGATTTCGGCGCGTTTGTTAATGTTGATGGTATCGAAGGGCTGATTCACATTTCAGAAATCAGCTGGGAGCGTGTCGGTAATCCGAATGATTACGTCAAAGTCGGCCAGTCGGTTGAAGCCAAAATTATCTCGATTGACAAAGACCGTTTGAGCTTGAGTGTCAAGCAGCTGACCAAAGACCCGTGGCTTGATGAGGTTGAGAAGCTTGAAAAAGGCCAAAAAGTCGAAGGTACAGTCACGCGGATTACGCCGTTTGGCGCCTTTGTCCAGATTAGCCCGGCTGTCGAGGCGTTAGTGCATATCTCGGAGCTTGGCAGCGGCAACGATGTTGATCCCGAGAAGGTCTTTACCTTGAATGAGCGCAAAGAATTCGTAATTCTCGACATTGACCGCGAAGGCCGCAAAATTAGCCTGAGTTTGGGCGGCAAGAAAAAGAAAACCAAGTAACAGCCCGCGCATCTAGCGGATAATTGTCCCGATAAGCTGCGGGTAGAAAGGAGAAAACATGAGCCAACCAGAGAAAATTCTGACGATTGCCGATTCTATTACCGTTGGAGAATTGGCCGAGGCTCTGAACCTGCCAGTAACGCAGCTTGTCGGTGAATTGTTCAAAAACGGTATCGTGGCGACGATCAATCAGCGGATTGATTTCGAGACGGCGCAAATTATCGTCGAGGAGCTAAAAATTGCCGTGCAATTGAGGCGAAAAGAAGTTAATTCGGCGCCAGTGCAACATTTGCACAAGCCGTCTGCCAAGGCATCGCTGCGGCCGCCGATTGTAGCAGTGATGGGGCATGTCGATCACGGTAAAACTACGCTGCTAGACACGATTCTCGGCATGAAAACCGTAGCTAGCGAAGCAGGCGGAATTACCCAGCATATCAGCGCTTATCAGACCAAGCGCGGCGATCGCGTGATCACCTTGCTAGATACGCCAGGACACGAGGCTTTTGCGGCGCTGCGCCAGCACGGCGCGGTTTTGACCGACGTAGTGGTGATTGTGGTGGCTGCCGACGACGGCGTGATGCCGCAAACGGTCGAAGCGATTAAATTTGCTCGCAATGCTAATGCTAAAATCGTCGTGGCTATCAACAAAATCGACAAAGAGGGCGCCAATATCGACCGCGTTAAAGCTCAATTAGCCAGCGAATACCAGCTGAATCCAGAGGAATGGGGTGGCGACACGATTATGGTGCCGATTAGCGCTAAAACTGGCGAAAATATCGATAAATTGCTAGATATGGTGCTGCTAGTGGCTGATATGGAGGAGCTGAAAGCCGATACTGACGTGCCGGCGGAAGGCTTGGTGATCGAGGCGCACATGGAAAAGGGCCGCGGTTCGGTGGTCAATCTGCTAGTCGAGCAAGGCCAGCTGAAGCCAAGCCATTTTCTGGTTGCCGGCACATCATACGGTAAGGTGCGCACGCTGGCTAATTTCCGCGGCGAGGCGCTAAAATTAGCTGGCCCGTCAACGCCAGTGACAGTTACCGGGTTCAAGGAATTGCCGCAGTTCGGCGATGTCTTCACTGTGGTGAAGAATGAGAAAATTGCTCGCGCCCAGGTAGAGCAGGCTAAAATTGAAGCAGAAAGGCAAGCTGCCAGCACTAACGTTACTGGCGCCGATTTGCTGAAAATGATGACTCAAAAGCACGACAGCGAAGAGTTCGACGTCATCGTCAAGGCTGACGTGCAGGGTTCGCTAGCCTCGGTGATGGATAGCTTGCGGCTGGTTGATACTGGCGGCGCGATTGACCTGCGGATTATTGGCAGCGGCGTCGGCAATATCAACGAGAGCGACGTGCGCCTGGCTGACAGTTCGGATGCTATTATTTACGGATTCAATGTCGAGATACCGCCAGCGGTTAAGCGCTTGGCGAGCCGCGATCACGTACGAGTGCGCACTTACAAAGTGATTTACGAACTGCTAGACGATGCTCGTAAAAATATGGAAGCTTTGCTGTCGCCAGAGGTGGTCGAGACGGAGGTCGGCGTATTAGAAGTCAAAGGCGTCTTCCGGACGATGCGCGACGAGGTAATTTGCGGCGGCGAAGTAATCAGCGGCAAAGTAGCGCCGAATTTGCTAGTGCGCGTCAAGCGCGGCGGCGAGCAGCTTGCCGAAGTAGAGGTCGCTAACGTTCAGCGGCAGCAGCAGGAAGCCAAAGAAGTATTTGAAGGCGAGATGTGCGGCCTGAGCCTGCGGACACAGAAGAAGCTGCAGCTGGCTATCGGCGACACGCTGGAATTCTTTACCCGCGAATTGGTCAGGCGAACACTGAATTAGTAAATAAAATAACCCCGGTCGAAAGAGCGGGGTTATTTATTAGAGCAAAGTGCGAGCGGTCAAGCTAGATTAACGGTTTTTGCGCGATACTATGTAGGCATACAGCGCGTAGCCAAGCGACCCAGTACCAGCTAGGCCGGCTAGTTCGCTGATACCCGTTTTTGGTAGCTGGTTTGGTGCGCTAGCGTTGTTAGACGGGCTGTTGGCTGTATTTGTTTGTGTAGTCGTTGTGGCAGGCGTGGCGTTGGAATTTGCGGCGGCTGTTGGTGAGGACTGTTGGTTTGTGGGCGCTGGGCTATTTGGAGCCGCTGGCTTTGATGGTGTATTCGGTGTATTTGGTGTGGCCGGCTTTGTGTCGGGTTGGCTCGGCTGGGTAGGCGTAGTTGGTTTAGACGGTTCTGTTGGTTTGGCAGGAGTCGATGGTTGCTGTGGAGCTGGATTGTTAGGCTTGTTTTGATTGTCAGGTTTGGAAGGCTGCTGCGGCGTCGGCTTCTGGTCGTCTGGCTTATTTTGGTTTGGATTGGACGGCTCTTGCGGCTGTGGTGTTGGTTCGGACGGTTTGTCCGGCTTATTATTTTGGTCGTTTTGAGCGGCTTTGATAGTAAAAGTCTTGGTGCAGCCGTCGCTGGTGACAGTTTCGTCTTTGCCATTGACCGATACAGTGACGAAAGCCTTGGCGGTGTAATTGCCAGGTTCGAAACCGTTGAACTTAGCTCCGGCAGTGTTGTAGACCTCTTTGCTGTTGGCGTCGTAGACGCGGTAAACAGTGCTTTTGTAGGTGGCGCCGTTATAAGCAGCGTATTTGACAGAGAATTTGTAGCTATCGCGGGCGATATGGTCGATACCTAGCGATTCGCAGCGGTAGACTGGTTGCTGCGCTTGATTGGTAGCTGGCGCGTTATTAGGCTGATTGGCGTTTAGGGCGCTAGCAACGCCAGCAGCGCTAGCTACGGCTAGCGCGACAGCAGAAACTCCAGCAAAAACTGATTTCATATAAACTCCTTTTTGGTTAATTTTGATAATCCAGCTGATTAGTATCAAATCATGATATTCCATGGGGTTGCCCGCCCCCGACAGAACGATTGCCTGGAATGGCAAGGTTCCGCCGGAGGCGGGGTGGTAGGAATGATTGATCCCGGATCCCCGCTGGCGGCGGGGCCGGGAAGAGAGTCCAGGACTCAGCGCTGGCGGCGCTGAGTCCTGGATCCGATGAAGGCACCTACGCCGACGGCGCCGGCGCCGATGATGGCGACCTTCGAGGGGCGGCCGCCGCCGGTGGTCGGGTAGGAACCTTGGGCGGAGTTGGTAATGGTGGCCTCGGACACTTCGTTCCTCCGATTCGGTGGGGGCGGGGGCCGGTGTGACCTCCCACGCGCAAGGGTACGCGGTGCCGGCGGACAATTGGTCCCGCTTCACCCGCGCTTCGGCTCATCCACGGG